>ONLA01000024.1 GCA_900318495.1 uncultured Eubacteriales bacterium | reverse complement strand
AAGGACGCGGCAAGGCTGGCGCCTTGCAAGGACGACAACGCAGTATTGCGGAAAATAGACCGCAAAGATTGGCTACTTTTTATTAGGTATTAGTATAAAGAGGCTTTCTTTATGATTGCCTCTTTTTTTTCGCGCCGATATGTGATATAATAAATATTGCCCGCCCGATTTGCCGCTCTGCGGCAAGAGCGACGGCTGATTATAATAAAGCTGAATTATATGAGGTATATTATGACTAATAATCAAAACGATAAATCCGTGTTTGTCGCTATTGTCGGCAGACCGAACGTCGGCAAAAGCTCAATCTTAAACCGCCTTCTCGGGCAAAAAATCGCGATTGTATCGTCAAAGCCCCAGACTACCCGCAACCGCATAACGGGCGTGCTCACCCAAGGAGAATACCAGATTGTCTTTTTTGACACGCCGGGTATGCACAAGCCGAAAAATTCGCTCGGAAAATATATGGTGCGTTCGGTTAACGAGTCTGTCGGCGGCGTTGACTGCTGTCTGCTTGTTGTTGAAGCAGGGCGCGAGCCGTCGCCTGCCGATTTGTCGCTTATAGAAAAGTTTAAGGCGATGGAAATGCCTGCGATTCTCGCAATCAACAAAATCGACACGCTGAAGGAAAAGGAGGAGCTGATGAAGCAAATCCTTACCTATTCCCGGCTTTACGATTTCGAGGCGGTTGTACCCGTAAGCGCTCAGGACGGCAGCGGACTTAACGAGCTGCTTGACGAGCTTAAAAAGCAGGCGTCGGAGGGCGGTCACTTCTTTGACGACGACACCCTTACCGACCAGCCCGAGCGCGTAATTGTTTCCGAAATCATCCGTGAAAAAATCCTGCGCTTTTGCGACAAGGAAATACCTCACGGAACCGCCGTTGTAATCGAAAAAATGAAAACGCGCGAAAACGGAATCCTCGACATCGACGCCACGATTTACTGCGAGCGCGAAACCCATAAGCGCATAATAATCGGCAAAGGCGGCTCTATGCTCAAAAAAATCAGCGCCTGTGCCCGTCAGGATATCGAGCGGTTTTTTGACTGCAAGGTGTTCCTGCAAACCTGGATAAAGGTCAAGGAGGACTGGCGCAACCGAGCGCGGCTTGTACAAAACTTCGGCTACGACGAAAAGAATTTCGACTAATTAACTTCGCGTTTTTTACTTCGCGTACTTAACGTTTGATTTTTGATAACGTTTGGTGTTTCGCGAGACAGAATAGAAATATCATAAGCTGTGAGGGCAATGGGAGCAACGTTTTTCACGTCGCGTACTTAACGTTTGATTTTTGATGACGTTTGGTGTTTCGCGAGACAGAATAGAAATATCATAAGCTGTGAGGGCAATAGGAGCAACGTTGTTTTTATGATTGTATAATCGCCTTGCCGAGATTTTTTGGGCAAGCTGACGGAATAATATTCAAGCAAGCCGTGCGCCTTGAATTGTGCGGTGTTGCCTAAAATGCAAAAGCCGGGCAAATAGTTTATCGTTACCTGAAATTTCATTCAATAAAACCGCTGCAAAATCAAAACACTAAACAGCGGAGGTGTTTTGATGGACGAAATGAATATGTGGTCGGTGTTTCTCACCACCGGCAGCGTGCTCGATTATATCCGCTACAAAAGCATACAGAACTCAAAAAACACAGGCGCGGACACCATAAACAGGGAGGTCACCGATGAAGTTCCAAACGGACGGCTTGATAATCAAAGAAATGAATATCGGTGAGCAGGACAAGCTTGTTCACGTTCTCACAAAATCCCACGGCGTAATAAAGGCGTTTGTCAAGGGCGCCAAAAGCATAAAAAATCAAAAATGCGCGCCGTCATCCCTGCTTTCCTATTCCCGGCTGACCTTCTACAAAAGCCGGGACAGCTACATAATCGGCGACGCGCGTTCGCTGCGCATATTTTCAAAGCTTCGCGCCGACGTCAAAAAAATGTGCCTTGCGCAGTATTTTTGCGAGCTTGCGCTGACAATTTGCCCGAGGGAACAGCAGGCGGAGGAATATCTCAGGCTGGTTTTAAACTCGCTCTACCTGATAAACGAGGGCAAGCGTCCCGAAAATTTGGTAAAGCCCTGCCTTGAAATGCGGCTTTCCGCAATGGCAGGCTACCTTCCCGACCTGCGGATGTGCTCGGTGTGCGGAGAATATACCGCCGGGCTGATGTATTTTCTTCCGCGCGAGGGCAGGCTTGAATGTGCCTCCTGCCGCAGCCTGAGCGGCGGAGCAATACCGCTTAGCGAATCCGCTCTTCACGCGCTTAGGCACACCGTTTATGCCGACGACGACAAGCTGTTTTCGTTTTCGCTGACGGAAGAAGGACTTAATATGCTTAATCAGGCGAGCGAAAGCTACCTGAAATACCGCTTTGAAAAAGATTTTAAAACACTTATTTTTTATAAAACAATCGCATAGGAAAAAGTTTATGAACAGACATTACAAAACACTTGAACTTGACAAAATCCTCGAACGGCTGTCGAACCTCACTCATCTTGACGCTTCAAAGGAAGCAGCGCTTGCGCTTGAACCGCAGTACAACCTTGAAAAAGCGCGCGTGCTTTTAAAGCAGACCGACGACGCGTTAATGCTGAGCGGACGCTTCGGCGCTCCGTCGTTCGGAGGAGCCTCAAACTGCGCCGGCAACCTTCGCCGCGCACAGGCAGGCGGCTGCCTCACCACGGGCGAGCTGCTTAAAATCGCGCGTACCCTGCACATTATCCGCACCGTCAAAGAATGGCATTCTCGCTTCGCGTCAATGGAAACCTCGCTCGACGGCTATTTCAGCGGACTTGTTTCCAATAAATATTTGGAGGACAAAATCACCTCCGCGATTATTTCCGAGGACGAAATTTCCGACAAGGCAAGCGGCGCGCTGTCCGACATCAGGCGGAAAATCCGCACCGCGTCCTCAAAAGCGCGCGAGGTTCTCGACAAAATAATCCACAGCTCCAGCTACATAAAGTATTTGCAGGAGGCAATCGTTACCCAGCGTGACGGAAGGTATGTTGTGCCCGTAAAAAGCGAGTGCCGCAACAACGTCCCCGGACTTGTGCACGACACTTCGTCAAGCGGTCAGACAGTTTTTATCGAGCCTATGGGCGTTGTTCAGGCAAACAACGACATCAAGGTGCTCAGGGGAAAGGAAGAGGAGGAAATCGAGCGCATCCTCTTTGAGCTGTCCGCCGAGGCAGGCGATTTTGCCGACGCGGTAATCCGCAGCTACAAAAATCTTACTGCGCTTAACCTGATTTTTGCCAAGGCTGAGCTTGCCTACAGAATGAGGGCAAGTATGCCCGTGCTCAACGACAGGGGCATAATCAATCTTAAACAGGCGCGTCATCCGCTTATCGACAGCAAAAAGGTTGTGCCTGTTGACATCCGTCTGGGCGGCGAATTTGACACCCTTGTAATCACCGGCCCGAACACGGGCGGCAAAACCGTAACGCTCAAAACCCTCGGACTGCTCACGCTTATGGCGATGTGCGGACTTTTGGTTCCCTGCGCCGACAACAGCGAGCTGAGCATTTTCCGCCGCGTGCTGGTGGACATAGGCGACGAACAGAGCATTGAGCAAAATCTTTCTACGTTTTCCGCTCATATGACCAATATTATTCAAATATTAAAGCTCGCAAACGCCGGTTCACTGTGCTTAATTGACGAGCTCGGCGCTGGAACCGACCCCGTAGAGGGCGCGGCGCTGGCGATAGCCATACTCGAAAGACTGCGCGAAAAGCACGCTAAAATCGCTTCAACGACCCACTACGCCGAGCTTAAGGAGTTTGCGCTGCGAACCGAGGGCGTCGAAAACGGAAGCTGCGAATTTGACGTAGCGACACTCCGCCCGACATACAGGCTTTTAATCGGCGTGCCGGGAAAGAGCAACGCGTTCGCAATTTCAAAGCGCCTCGGTATGGAACCGGAAATCATAGACCGCGCGCAAAGCCTTGTTTCGGGCGAAAGCCGTCAGTTCGAGGACGTTGTCGAAAAGCTTGAAAAGCAGCGTCAAAGCCTTGAACGCCAGGTCGAAAACGCCAACCGTCTTACCGCCAAGGCAAACACCGAAAAGCAAAAGGCGGAAAACGAGCTTAAACGCGCCAGGGCTGACGCCGAACGTGAAATCGAGCGCGCGAAGCAGGAGGCTCAGCGCATTGTATCGCGCACCAGAGCGCAGGCTGACGCGCTTGTTGAGGAGCTTGAAAAGGCACGGAAGGAAAAGGAGCTTTCCGCAGGCGACAGGGCGAAGCTTCGCAAAAACATAGACCAAATGGAGGCTCACGCCGACCCCGTGAAAATCAAACAGACGCCCGCCGAGGAATACAGGCTTCCGCGGCCGCTGAGGGCGGGCGACGAGGTGCTTGTCTACGACATCGACAAAAACGGAACCGTGCTTACTCCGCCCAACAAGGACGGAATCGCGCTGGTTCAAATTGGCATAATAAAAACGCGCGCGGACGTTAAAAACCTGCGTCTTTTAAAAAGCCAAGCCAAGCCTGACAAACCCAAATTTTCCCCGGCTCGCAGTGTTCCGAGCCGTGTTGACGTCCGCCCCGAAACCGAGGTTGACGTCCGCGGAGAAACCGCCTACGACGCAATCCAAATCGTTGACAAGGCAATCGACAACGCCGTGCTTTCGGGCGTTTCAAAGCTCACAATTATTCACGGCAAGGGCACCGGTATTCTGCGCCGTGAAATCAACACCCACCTGCGCACCCACAAGGCGGTAAAAAGCAAGCGCCTGGGCACCTTCGGCGAGGGCGAGGACGGCGTAACCATAGTTGAACTGAAATAAAATAAACGCGGTGCCGTGATTGCGCGGTATTGTGTTAAAGGCAGTGATAAAATGAAAAAGCAGTATTTAGAGTCCGGCAAAATTGTCGGAACCCACGGAATAAAGGGCGAGGTAAGGATTGACCCCTGGTGCGACTCACCGCGGTTTTTAAGCGAATTCACCACGCTTTACCTCGATTCGAACGGCGAAACCTCAATCGAGGTAAAAAGCCGTCCCCACAAAAACATTACTCTTGCCAAAATAAAGGGAGTTGACTCAATCGAACAGGCGGAGCGCCTGCGCGGAAAAATCGTTTACATCAACCGCGACGAAATCGAGCTTGCCGAGGGCGTTAACTTTGTTCAGGATTTAATCGGGCTTGACGTAATCGACGCCGATAACCGCAAAAACTACGGAAAAATTTCCGACGTTCTGCGCACGGGCGCGAACGATGTTTACGAAATCACCGGCGCGGACGGCAAAAAATACCTTGCGCCGGTAATCAGCGAGGTTTTTCCCGAACGCAACGTTGACGGCGGTTACGTATTGATTCGTCCGATGAAAGGAATTTTTGACGATGAGGATTGACATAATCACGCTGTTTCCCGAAATGTTCGAGCCTGTTCTGGGCGACAGCATAATCGGCAGGGCGCAAAAAAGCGGCGCGGTTGAAATCCACACCCACCAGCTGCGCGACTTCGCCCTTGACAAGCACCGCCGAGTTGACGACACGCCCTACGGCGGCGGAATGGGAATGCTGATGAAGGCGGAGCCTATCGCGCTTTGCTTTGAGCACATTTGTGAACAAACAGGCGAACGCCCGTATTTTGTATATATGTCGCCTCAGGGCAAAACTCTTAACCAGCAAAAGCTGCGCGAGCTCGGCGAGCTGAAGAACATCTGCGTGCTCTGCGGTCACTACGAGGGCGTTGACCAAAGGCTTCTCGATACGTTCATCGACGAAGAAATCTCAATCGGCGATTATGTGCTCACGGGCGGCGAAATCCCGGCAATGGTTTTCACCGACGCCTTGTGCCGTATGGTTCCCGGCGTGCTGACGAACAACGAATGCTTTACCGAGGAAAGCCACTTTAACGGCCTTTTGGAGTATCCGCAGTACACCAAGCCCTCAAGCTGGCGCGGAATCGGGGTTCCCGAGGTTCTTTTAAGCGGTCACCACGCGAACATCGAGCGCTGGCGGCGCGAAAAAAGCATTGAGGTAACAAAAGCAAAACGTCCCGATTTGCTTGAAGATTCTTAAAATGTTGCGCATAATGTAACAAAATAATGCACATAGTAGAACCAAGACTGACAAACTTGCTGTTATTTGTTGTAATTTTGCACAATAAATCCACCGCAGATTCTACACATCGTGAGTATTAATACGAAATTGAAATAATATTATTGACCTTGACCGAAAAAATGATTATAATATATTCTAACAGGCTGTAGTAATATTGTTTTAATAGCCGCAGCAGCTTAATCACTTTAAATTTTGTGTTAAAGAGAAGAGGGTAACAAAAATGTATGTTAAGGAAGTATTAGTTCAGAACAAAGCAGGCTTGCACGCTCGTCCCGCAACTTTTTTCATTCAGAAGGCTAACGAGTACAAGGCTACAATTTGGGTAGAGAAAGAAGAGCGCCGCGTTAACGCCAAGAGCCTTTTGGGTGTGCTTTCACTCGGCATCATCGGCGGAACAACAATTAAAATCATCGCCGACGGCGCGGACGAAAATGAGGCTGTTGAAGGTCTTGCCGAATTGGTTGAGTCAGGCTTTGCTGAATAATTATTGCTTATATTAATGTATATTTAAGGCAAGGGCGGATTTATTCCGCCCGTTTTTATTTGTAAGTATGAATCTGTACGGGAGGTGTTTTTGTGAATCCGAAAATGAGCGCGCTCAGAAAAAAGGCTATGGCGCTGCCGCTTTTGCCGGGAGTTTATATTATGCACGCCGCCGACGGCGAAATTATTTACATCGGAAAGGCAAAGGCGCTTAAAAATCGAGTCAGCCAATACTTCGGCTCTCAAAACAACCACCCCGAAAAGGTGCGCCGTATGGTGTCGAACGTAGATGATTTTGAGTACATCATCACCGACAGCGAATTCGAGGCGCTGATACTTGAATGCAGCCTTATCAAGCAGCACACCCCCAAATATAACATTTTGCTGAAGGACGACAAGGGCTACAGCTATATCCGCGTAAGTCCGGGCGACTGGAGCAAGCTAAGCTATGTGCTGCAAAAAAAGGACGACGGCGCCGAATATATCGGACCGTACAAAAGCAGCTTTTATGTAAAAAGCGCGGTGGAGGAGGCAAACAAAATATTTATGCTTCCGACCTGCAGCCGTAGTTTTCCGCGCGACTTCCGCAAGGGCAGGCCTTGCCTGAATTATCATATAAAACAGTGTATGGCGCCCTGCACCGGCAGAGTTAAGCTTGCCGATTACCGCGAAAGCCTGCACCAGGCGCTCGGTTTTTTGAAGGGCGGTTCGTCAAACTCAATCAAACAGCTTACAGCGCAAATGGAGGAAGCCGCCGAAAACCTTGAATTTGAACGCGCGGCGCGAATCCGCGACAAAATCCGCGCTGTTAAGCGTATGGGCGACAAGCAAAAGGTTGTCGCGAACAAGGTGCTTGACGAGGACGTAATCGCATCTTTTTCAAACGACGGAAAAACCTGCTTTCAGGTGTTCCGGTTTGAGGGCGGCAGGCTGTTTGACCGCGAAAGCTTTATTTTTGACAGCGGCGACGAACAAAGCGACGCCGAGGAGTTTTTAATAAGCTATTACACCTTGCGCGGCGACGTTCCCAAAAACATCGCGCTCGGCAATCCGCTCGACGGGCTCGACGATGTGGCGCGCTGGCTCAGCGAAAAGCGCGGCGGAAAGGTTAACCTTACCGTGCCGCAAAGAGGCGAACAGGCTCAGCTTGCGGCAATGTGCCGTTCAAACGCCGCCGAGGCTTTGGCTCAGCAAAAGGGCGCCACCGTGCGCGAATACAGCGTGCTCGAGGAGCTGCGCGAAATCCTCGGGCTCGACAACATCCCCGAATATATAGAAAGCTACGACATCTCAAACCTTGCCGGCACCGAAAATGTCGCCGGAATGATAGTGTATAAAAACGGAAAACCGCTTAAATCCGCGTACAAAAAGTTTAAAATCAAGGGCTTTGACGGACAGGACGACTACGCTTCAATGGCGGAGGTTCTGACGCGCCGCTTTACCGAATACTACAACGCTGAGGAAGCGGACGAGGGCTTCGGCAAGCTTCCCGACCTGATATTGCTCGACGGCGGCAGGGGACAGGTGGCGGCGGTTAAAGAGGTGTTCGCGAAAATGAACATCAGCGTTCCGCTTTTCGGCTTGGTAAAGGACGACAAGCACCGCACGCGCGCCGTAACGGGCGACGGCGGCGAAATCGCGATTAATTCAAGACGTCAGCTTTTTGCCTTTCTCAGCAAGATGCAGGACGAGGTTCACCGCTTCGCAATCGGCTATCATCATCAGCGCAGAAAAAACGCGACCTTTAAAAGCTCGCTTACAACCATTGACGGAGTGGGCGAGGTCAGGGCAAAGGCTCTGCTGAAATACTTCAGAACAATCGACAATATTTCAAAAGCCGACCTTGAAGAGCTTAAAAACGCTCCTAAAATGACCAAAGACACCGCTTTGGCGGTTTATAAATATTTTCATCCGGACAAGGAATAATTTTTTAATAAAATATTGTTGTAAAATGTTTCGGTTTGTGATATACTATACATTAATAGCGTAAAGGAAAGAAGCTTATGCGTGTAATTACAGGAACAGCAAGAGGAAGAAGGCTTGAAACTCTCGAGGGCGAGAACGTGCGTCCAACCACCGACAGGGTAAAGGAAGCGGTTTTCTCGATTATACAGTTTGAAACCGAGGGAAGGGTTTTTCTTGACCTGTTCGCCGGCTCGGGACAAATGGGAATAGAAGCGCTCAGCCGCGGCGCCAAAAGCGCTTACTTTTCCGACAATTCAAAAAAATCGGTTGAAACCGTAAAGCGCAACCTCAAAACAACAAGGCTTGAAGACCGGGCAAAGGTTTTTCACACCGATTACCGCAGTTTTTTGTCAATGTGTCCCGAACGCTTTGACATAGCTTTTCTTGATCCGCCGTATTCAACGGGAGTTTTGCCCGACGCGCTCGGCAGAGTGGCGGAATGTATGAAGGACACCGGAGTTATTATCGCGGAAAATCCGTTAAATGAAGAAATTTTATCGAATTACGGTGAATTTGTACTTGACAGACAGTATCGCTATGGTAAAATAAAAATATCCACATTCAGACACAGGGACTTTTCAAGATGAAAAACAAATCAGTAATTTGTCCGGGCAGCTTCGATCCCGTAACGCTCGGTCACCTCGATATAATAACGCGCGCGTCAAAAATGTTTGACCGCGTATATGTAGCGGCGCTTGTTAACTCGTCAAAAAATCCGTGCTTTTCAATTGAGGAGCGTATGGAGCTTATGCGCGAAGCGGTAAAGGGCTTGCCGAACGTCGAGGTGGTAAGCTTTGAGGGCTTGCTTGCGGAGTATTGCCGCAGGAATAAAATCGACGCTATTGTTAAAGGCTTGCGCGCTGTCAGCGACTTTGAGTATGAGTTTCAGATGGCGATTGCGAACAAACGCCTTTATCCGCAGCTTGAAACAATATTCCTTACCGCGGATTCCGATTCAATGTACCTGAGTTCAAGTATGGTTCGGGAAATCGGAAGCTACGGCGGCGACATAAGCAATTTTGTCCCCGAATGTGTTCACGGCAGAATTGTGGAAAGATTAAGGGAAAACAGGTATTAATTTAAAATTTTACATAAATTAAAAATAGGAGTGGAAGAAATGAAAGTTGACGATTTAATTTTACAGCTTCAGGATTTAATAAATGACGCAAAGGCAGTTCCGTTTTCGGGCGGCAAGGTTATGGTAAGCAGCGACGAGGTTTACGACATAATCGACCAAATTCAGGATTCTATGCCGGCAGAGGTAAGACAGGCAAAGAACATTGTTTCCGACAGAAAGCAAATTCTTGCCGAGGCTAACCGCGAGTCCGAGAACATTATCCGTTCTGCCGAGGAACGCAAAAAGGTTATGCTTAACCAGAACGAAATTGTCCGCGAAGCGCAGGCAAAGGCAAAGGAAATCGTTGACGACGCAAAGCAGAAGTCAGCCGAAATCAGAAAAGCCGCTAATGTTTATGTTGACAGCATAATGAAGCGCACTGAGGAAAGCCTGTCTTCACAGCTCAGCGAGGTTAAAAAGACACGCTCCAACATTATCAACTCTCAAAAGGGCAGGTCAAATTAAGCGGTACCGCGCAATTCGCGGCGGCGCGGCGTTTCCTTGACGGAATACGCCTGCCGAAAATAAACAATTGTAAATAAACAATTGTATAAATTATTCTGACGAAAAAGCGTGCGCACTATGCGTGCGTTTTTTATTTACAAAACAGTAAAATAAATATAGAGCATATTTGCTCCTCCGTTTCGGCTTTCTAAGCAATTCCATTTAAACGGATTTGGGACAAATATGCTCTGTTTTTATTTATATTTATTTTCTTTTTTCAGGCTCTGTTTGTTACCCTGACATTTATTACAGAGCCTTTTTCCTGACGCTTGCTAATCGGCTATACGGAAGGCGTTATTTAATAATATCATCCTCATACTCATCAAGGCCTGATGTGGTAATTGTATCTTCCAAGGAAAAAACTATTATTTCCAATTTTGTAGGACGCGGCAAGGCTGGCGCCTTGCAAGGACGACAACGCAGTATTGCGGAAAATAGACCGCAAAGATTGGCTACTTTTTATTAGGTATTAGTATAAACCATATCGTCCTCATATTCGTCAGGGGCGTAGAAATATGCCTTTGCGGCGTCATTATACCAATAGGTTGCCATTGCAAGCTCTCTGTCCTCCTGCGATTTGCTCTCGTCGGCAATTACAAGCTTGCAGTAGTCAAGAACCGAATATCTGTAAACGCTGTCGCCGAGCGTGAAAGCCTTTGCGACGTCCAGCTGCGCGGCGGAGATATCCTTAAGCTCAAAACAAATACGCTTTCCCTTGTCAACAAAGTCAAAGTTTGCGGTGTCCTTAACCTTTTCAAAGAGCTTTGCGTCGCTGACAACATAGTAATGTCTTAGCGTGGTAGACGAAAGGAACACAATTGACGTTCCGATATAATCAATGCCGTACTTGTGCAAATCCGCGGTCATATCGGACTTCTGAGTTTCAATGTGATAGGCGGTAACAGGCTTCATTGTGTAATCCACGCCTTCGTTGGCAAGCGCAACGCCAGTCACACCAAAGCGCGTCTGCGCCTTTGCGCCGTAGTCGAGCGTTTTCTTAACTAAATCAACGAGCAAGCCGTATTTCTTTTCTCCGTTTTTGGAAACATAATCTTTGCTGAAACCGGATTCGCTGTCCAGAATAATATCCATATAATCACGCACGCTGAAAACGTCGGTTTCCGAATACTTATCCCAAACCTTACAGGTCATTGTGATGGGATAATTCATTTCAGCAGCCGCAACATTGACAGTAACCTTATAACAGCCGCTTGCCGCGTCAAAATCACCGGCGGTTAAGGTGTGGTCAAATGTTTTGTTGTACCACTCAAAATGAAGCGCTGTGTTCTCGGGAACGTTAAGATAATAATTCAGCGCAATGTCGCCGTTAAGTGAGATTGAGTGACCGGCGACCGGTTGGGTAAAAACGATATTCGCCTCGGAAAACATCTCGCCCGCGTTGCCGTCGGTCATAAGAGCATCATTATAAGTGCAGCCATAAGGCACAAAAACAGTGACGTCATCTGCCATAAAATAAAACGGTCCGCTAAATTGTTCTCTTTTGAACTTCATTGCTTTTTTAAAAGTGAGAGTAAACCCGGGAGCCGGTCTGTAAAAGACCACGTTACCGTTAAAGTTTGGCGTGCCCAGCACGGTTGCTTTTTTCAGATTTTCTATTAGCTGAAACGCGGCAGCGCCGATATTAACTACCGATTCCGGAATAGTAATTTCCTTTAGTCCGCTGCGTATAAACGCACCTTCGCCAATAGTTTTAAGCCGCGGAGGGAGCGTAATGCTTTCCAAAGCATAGCAACTTGAAAAAGCATCTTGTCCTATAGATTCCAGATTATCGGACAGACGGACTTCACTTAATTTTTTACAGTATGCAAAGGTGTAGTTTTCGATAGCTTTAACGCCGTCGGGCACATTCACTCTGCTCAGATTGCCGCAGGAATTAAACGCATCTTTTTCAAGGGATTTCAGACCTTCGGGTAAATTGATTCCCGTTAATTGTCCGCATTCGAAAAAAGCGGCTTCTTCGATGGCTTCCAAACCGTCCGAACGCTCAAAGGTGACGGCACAGCCGCCGTATATGAGCTAATGAATATGTTTTTTTCAAGTAAACGGGGTTCCTGAAAACCCGAAATATAAATTTGTAATAAAAATTAAAATTTTGAAAACTTTGTCTTGATTTTTCTCTGTACTTGCGTTATAATATTACCACGTGGTGTCATAAAGTGACATATTGGTCATTTCAGTGGCACTATAGTGACAATTATCGTTATATAGGAGGTGGGCAAATGTTCTCGGGTATGTCAAATCATTCAATCGACTCAAAAGGCAGAATAGTTTTGCCCGCCAAATTCCGTGAAGAGCTCGGCGAAAGCTTCTATCTTGCGCGCGGCTTCGGAAATTGCTGTGTTCAGGTGCTGTCAAAGCAGCAGTTTGACGAGATTTCCGCTAAAATAAACGCGTTGCCTGTAAAAAAGGCAATGGCTCTGCAATATGTGTTTACCGCAACCGCGGTTGAGGTTACCCCCAACGCGCAGGGCAGGGTAATAATACCGCAGACCTTGCGCGAGTTCGCGTCGCTGGAAGGCGAGGCGCTTGTAATCGGAATGAACACACGCCTTGAAATATGGAGCAAGCAGAAGTTTGACAGCTTTATGGCTTCGCAGGACGATATAATCGGCGAAGCGCTGAATCTTCTCACATTCTAAGGAGGACGCTATGGAATTTTCTCATGTTCCGGTTCTTCTGAAGGAGACAATCGAGGGACTCGGCATAAAAGAAAACGGAATATATGTAGACTGCACCGCGGGCGGCGGAGGACACAGCGGCGAAATATTAAAGCACCTTACAACAGGCAAGCTTATTTCCATTGACCAGGATCCCGACGCCATTCAAACGCTGACCGAAAGGTTTAAGAAAAACGAAAACTCCATAATAGTTATGGGCAACTTCGGAAATATGAAGGATTTGCTTCAGCTCAGAGGAGTAGGGCGGATTGACGGAGCGCTGTTTGACATCGGCGTGTCGTCTCACCAGCTCGACACCGCGTCGCGCGGCTTTTCGTTTCACGAGGACGCGCCGCTCGATATGCGGATGAGCCAAAGCGGAATAACCGCCGAGGAGCTTGTAAATACACTGCCGTTCGAGGATTTGCGAAAGATAATCTTTGAGTACGGCGAGGAAAAGTACGCCGGTTCAATCGCAAGGGGAATTGTTTCACGGCGCGAGCAGTCGCCCATAACAACAACCCTTGAGCTTGCCGAAACGGTAAAGGCAAACGTGCCTCAAAAGGCGCGGCGCGACGGTCACCCGGCGCGTAAAACCTTTCAGGCAATCCGCATAGCCGTAAACGACGAGCTTACCGTGCTTGAAAAAGGACTTGACGACGCTTTTTCAATGCTTTCAAAGGGCGGAAGGCTGGCTGTAATCACGTTTCATTCGCTTGAAGACCGCATTGTAAAACAAAAAATGGCAGACTGGTGCCGGGGCTGCACTTGCCCCAAGGACTTCCCGGTTTGCGTGTGCGGAAACAAGCCCAAGGCGCGGCTTGTAACGCGAAAACCCGTTTGTGCAAATGAAACAGAATTGCTCCGAAACCCCAGAGCAAGGAGTGCAAAGTTGAGAATCTGCGAAAAAATTTGAAAAATTTTCTCTCAGCTATGGACAAATGAAGAAACTTGTAGTAAAATTATAACAAAGTTGTAAAGAGTGTTACAGCCCTACAAATTGTGTATAATAAATTTGTAATTACTATATATTCGATAATGTGTCCAAACAGCCGTGAATTCGGCCGAATTGTGTGTTTAAACTTTAAAAATAATTGTTAAATTTTTGAAACTTTTTTGCTTATCAGAATAAAAAAGTTTCCTAAGTGTGTTTTATGAAAATTTTGTATAAAGAAAGGCCAAGGTGCAAACAATGGCATATGAAAACCGCAGCGCTGCTTATGATTTGAGCTTGTTTGACGAGGAACTTACATATTCTTCGGCGGCTCCCAAGCGTAAGCAGGATGAACAGCCTGCAAAAAAAAGTAAAAGAAAACAAAAAAACAAGGTTGTTCAGCTTCCCGAGCAGGAAATTAATAAAATAAGACGCCGAAAGCATAACCCCGTAAAAATCGCGGCGGGAACAATCTCGGCGGCAATTGTAACCTTTGTTATCGGAGTTATAATTGTAGGTCAGGTTCAGCTTACCGAGCTTAATCAGGACATTATCACAGCACAGGCAACACTGGCAGATACCGAAAGCATCTACACGCAGAACCAGATGAAAGTTGAGGCCAACCTCTCAAATGCTGAAATTGAAAAGTACGCAACCGAGACGCTTGGCATGACCAAAGCCTCAAATGCTCAAAAAGAGTTTGTTGCGATTGAGGAAGGCGATAAGGCGGAGGTTTCTGCCGCTGATAACGGAAATATCTTTACACGATTCTTTGAATCAATATTTAATCTTTGGTCATAACATTCATTTCAATTTAATAATATGTAATGAAAAGAATGAGAGTTAAGACTGAGTCTTGACTCTCTTTTACTTAAGGCAACACCGCGCAATTCAAGGCGCACGGCTTGCTTGAATATTATTCCGTCTCGGCAAGGCGTCAGCCTTACCTTGATTTATTTGTACAACCTGACGAAAAATCTTGCTGCGCAATCCGCACACCTGAATTATGCGGTATTGCCTTAAGGCAACACCGCGCAATTTGCGGAGCGAACCTGAACTTTGCGATATTGCCTAAATTCTACTAAAATCACTGCCGTTAATACTTTTGTGTAAGCACGGCGGTTCAAAGGGAGTCATAATTTGGCTGAAAACGAAAACAAGGCAAAAAAGCCTAAAAAACACGTGGAAAAGGGTCCCAATCAAAGGCTCAGACAGCGGTCGGCGGTTCTGATTATCATAATTTTGGTAATCGGATTCGGCGCTGCTTTGGCGCGTCTGGCGTTTTTGACACTGATTGACGGCAGCAAGCTTCAGGAGCGCGCGGTCGGTCAGCAGCTTCGCGACACCACATTAACCGCAAAGCGCGGCACTATCTTTGACTCAAAGGGTACGGTGCTTGCCGAAAGCGCTTCGGTGTGGCAGGTTGTAATGGCACCCATAAATTTTGAAAACGACAAGCAGCGCGAGGCGTGCGCCAAGGGTCTTTCGGAAATCTTAAAGCTCGACTATAAAAACGTTCTTGAAAAAACCAAGGAAAAAAGCTATTACGTTGTTGTTAAGCGCAAAATTGAGGTTGAGCAGCGCGACAAGGTTATCGAGCTTCAGAAAAAGCTCAGCGATGACTACGACTGCGGAAACGTTATTTCGCTGCTCGACGACTACAAGCGCTATTATCCTCATGACACCCTCGCGTCCTGCGTAATCGGCTTTACAGGCGCAGACGAACAGGGGCTTGAAGGCGTTGAGTACAAATATGAGGATTACCTTGCAGGCAAGCCCGGGCGCATAATCACCGCTATAAACGCGCGCGGCGCCAATATGCCGTTTCAGTTCGAGCAAAATGTTGACAGCGAGGACGGCAACAACATTTATCTTACAATCGACGAAAACATACAGTCCATTTGCGAAAAATATATGGCGGAGGGCATTGTGAACAACAACGTACTAAACCGCGGCGTTTGCATTGCAATGGACGTTAACACGGGCGCGGTTTTGGCTATGGTAACCGCCAACGGCTACAACCTTAACGACCCGTACTCACTGCCGGAGGAAACTCAGAAAAAAATTGACGAGCTTCCCAAAAAGGAGCAGGAAAAAGCGGAAAGCGAAGCGCTTTCGGCAATGTGGCGAAACAAAGCGGTTGCCGACACCTATATGCCCGGCTCGGTATTTAAAATGTGTACCGCGTCAATGGCGCTCGAGGAAGGTAAAATCACCGATTCAAGCTCGTTCTTCTGTGCAGGCTCGGTTACGTTCGGAAAGGACATAATCCACTGCCACGACACCGGAGGTCACGGCACGCAAAGCTTTGTTCAGGCAATTTGCAACTCCTGTAACCCCGCGTTCATTCAAATCGGACAGTTAGTGGGAGCGGAAAAATTCCGCGATTACTACGCAGGCTTCGGTTTTGCCGAAAAGTCCGGCATTGACCTTCCCGGCGAGGCTGAGGATACCTTCTGGGAGGACGGTCAGATGAGCGAGGTTGACTTTGCGGTTGCCTCCTTCGGTCAGAACTTCCAGATTACTCCGGTAAGTATGATTACCGCCTGCGCGGCGGTCGCGAACGGCGGCTATGTTTTGCAGCCTTACGTTGTTCAGAAAATTACCGACAACAAGGGCAACGTAATTAAAAACGTTGAAAAGAAGGTTAAGCGTCAGGTTATCTCAAAGGCAACCTCCGATAAAATGAACGAGATCCTCGGCTACAACACCCAAACCGCCGGAGCTACCGCCGGTTATGTGGCAGGCTACAAGGTTGCCGGAAAAACAGGTACCTCCGAGAAAATCGGCGTTCAGAAAAAGCTCAGCTCCTTTGATGAGGACTACATCGCTTCGTTATGCGGTTACGCGCCCGCGGACGATCCGCAAATCGCGGTGCTCGTGTTCTTCGATACTCCCGACGGCGGAGCGTACTACGGCTCGCAGGTTGCGTCGCCCGTATTCATCAACATTATGTCCGAGGTGCTTCCGTACCTCGAGGTTAAAACCGACTATAACGAGGATGAGCTTGCGTATCTTGACACATCCGCCGGCGACTATGTCGGTATGACTGTTACAGACGCTCAGGCGGCGGTTGCCAAGGACGGCTTTACGGCTACTGTGTACGGCGTGGGCGAAAAGGTTATCGCTCAGATCCCGCCGGTGTCCGCAAACCTTGTTTCGGGCGGAAGTATAGTGCTTTACACCGACGACGAAACCAAAAACAACACCAAGGTTACAGTTCCCGATTTCAGCGGAAACACCGCCGTTGAGGCAAACAGCCTTGCGGCAAGCTACGGACTTAACGTAAGCTACAAGGGCGCGGTAAGCTCGGGCGGAACGTGCAGCGCTCAGGATGTTAAGGAGGGAACCGAGGTTCCTGCCGGAACGGTAATTACCCTTACTTTCTCGGCGGCGTCCGGCGGAGGCTTCAACGACTGATTTTGCATATATTGTATATAAAGGGATTCACAGGTTATTATTAAGGAGAGGACAGATAAAAATGATAGTTTACGGCGTTTGGACGTTTTGCGCGGCTATTCTTGCCTTTGCAATTTCGGCAATAGTCGGAAAATTCTTGATTCCGTACCTGCACAAGCTCAACTTCGGGCAGACAATTTTGGATGACGGCCCCAAATGGCACAAAAGCAAGCAGGGCACTCCTGTTATGGGCGGAATAATGTTTATTGTCGCGATTGTTTCGGTAGGAATAATCAGCACGGTTGTCTATATGCTGACCGGCAACGAATTTATCGACACCTACCGCGCCGACTTAGGCTCGGAGGTAATCTATATCTTTGCCGGAATCGGACTTGCGCTCGCAAACGGCTTAATCGGTTTTATCGACGACTATACCAAGGTTGTCAAAAAACGCAACCTCGGACTCACGGCAAAGCAAAAGCTCGCGATGCAGTTCGCGGCTGCCGCCGTGTACCTTGCCGTTCTCGGCTTTTCGGGCTGCGGAACCTCAACAATCATTCCGTTTGTCGGCGAGGTTGACCTTGGATTCTTCTACTATATAATTTCGGCAATCGTTATTGTCGGAATTGTCAACGCCGTTAACCTTACCGACGGCGTAGACGGTCTTGACGGTTCAATCACCTTCTTTGTTGCCGTCGGATTTATGTTAATCGGCAGCTCGACCTACGCGCTCGGACTCACCGCGTTAAGCGCGGCGGTTGCCGGCGGATGCCTCGGATTTTTGGTGTGGAACTTCCATCCCGCAAAGGTATTTATGGGCGACACAGGCTCGCTGTTTCTCGGCGGAATTGTGTGCGCAATGGCTTTCGCCACGAAAATGCCGGTTTTGCTGCTGCCTATGGGAATTGTTTATCTCTGCGAAATGTTCTCGGTTATTTTGCAGGTGTCATACTTCAAGCTGACTCACGGCAAGCGCCTGTTTAAAATGAGCCCGATTCACCATCACTTTGAAATGTGCGGCTGGAGCGAGGTTAAAATTGTGGCGGTTTTCAGCCTTGTAACCGCGCTGTTCGCCGCATTATCGTTCTTCCTTGTGATTTTCGGCACAAAATAAATTACTAATCGTTCACTCCCGGGAAAGGGGTTAATGCTTTGGCTCCAAACTTTAAAATGCTGCTTAAGGGCGACGTCAACCGTATTTATGACGACGAATACAAAAAAGCACGAAACACTAAAAAAGAAAAATTCTTTGTGCGCCGTCCGCGCCAAAGAAAAATGAAGAACGCCAAATGGTTCGATATAGGTATGGGAATTGACCTGCCGTTTTGCATAATCATTTTTGTTTTGCTCACAGTGGGAACAATTATGATGTTTTCGGCAAGCTACGCCTTTTCCTATTACACCCAGGGCGACAGCTATTATTACCTTGTCCGCCAGCTCATTTTTATTGTGCTGGGCGTCGCGGCAATGGTGGTAATGTCGCTGTTCAATTACAATAAGCTGCACCAGATCGCTCCCGTAGTTTTAGGTGTGGCTTACGTTGCGTTAATTCTCGTCCTTATTTTGCCGTCCGGCGACGGCGGAGTAAAGCGCTGGATTCCGCTGGGGATGTTCAATATTCAGCCTTCCGAAATCGCCAAATTCGCGGTAATATTATTCTTTGCGCACTGGGCAAGCAAATATTACAACAAAATGCAGCTGCCGAAGTTCAGCGTTTTGCCCGGACTAATTGTTTTCGGCAGTATCGCGCTGCTGCTGTTTCTTGAGCCGCACTATTCGGGTATTGTAATTATCGGAATGCTCACCGTGCTTATGCTCTACGTCGGCGGAATGAAAACAAAATACCTTGCAATCGGCGGCATCGCCTTAATCGGCGTAGTTTTGCTGCTTGCGGTAACCGGCGGACTCACCTACGCGATGAGCCGTATGGACGGCTGGGGACAGTCGCTTGAATACACAACCGAGGAAATGTGGCAGACCACCTGGCAAACCAGAAACTCGCTTTACGCCATAGGCAGCGGCGGCTTGTGGGGACTGGGACTCGGTCAGTCGCGTCAAAAATACCTTTACCTTCCCGAACCTCAGAACGACTTTATTTTTGCCATTGTCGTTGAGGAGCTCGGACTTATCGGCGCGGCTATTATCCTGCTGATTTTCGCGCTGCTTGTCTGGAGGGGAATCACACTTTCGCTTCGTTCAAAGGACAAATTCGGCAAGCTGCTCGGAATAGGTCTGACTTCTCAGATTGGAATCCAGGTTGTGCTTAACATACTCGTAATCACCGACTGGCTGCCAAACACAGGTATCAGCCTGCCGTTCTTCAGCTACGGCGGTTCATCGCTGATTATGCTGCTTGCGCAAATGGGCATTGTGCTTTCAATTTCGCGCACGGCAAACATCGAAAGACAGTAGGCAACACCGCACAATTCAAGGCACACGGCTTGCTTGAATTGGGCGGTATTGCCGGTAATTTAGGAGCATATTATGAAGGTTTTACTCGCAGGAGGCGGCACGGCAGGTCACATAAACCCCGCGCTCGCAATTGCAGGATATATTAAGGAAAAGCGCCCGTACACAGAATTTCTGTTCATCGGAAACGCCGACGGAATGGAACAGCGGCTTGTCGCTCAGGCAGGCTATCCGATAAAATCAATCACAATAAGCGGTTTTAAGCGCGGCCTTACCCCAAAGGACACAATCGAAAACATTAAGACGGTGGAGCGCGCGGTAAAATCAACCGCCGATTCAAAAAAGATAATCAGGGAATTCAAGCCTGACATTTGCATCGGCACAGGCGGCTATGTTTCGGGTCCCGTGGTAAAAGCCGCGTCAAAGCTCGGCGTGCCCTGCCTGATTCACGAACAGAACGCTTATCCGGGAATAACCAACAAAATGCTGCGCAAGCGCGTTAAAAAGGTTATGGTTGCCGTTACGGCGGCAAAAAAGTTTTTCGCGGATGTTGACACCGTGGTGACGGGAAATCCCGTGCGCGGCGAAATACTTACGGCAAATAAAGAAGAAAGCCGTAAAAAGCTCGGGCTTGACGACCGCCTTGTGGTGCTTTCGTTCGGCGGAAGCCTCGGCGCGCAAAAGGTTAACGAGGCAATGGCGGATTTTGTCGCGCGAAGCGGCAGAGACCACCGTTATCAGCACATCCACGCTTACGGAAGCTACGGCGACTGGTTCCCGGATTTGGTAAAGGAAAAGGGAACCGACATTGACGCGTGCTCTAATCTTGACATAAGGCCGTACATTGATAATATGCCCGAATGTATGGCGGCGGCTGACCTTGTAATATGCCGCGCGGGCGCGATTACGCTCAGCGAAATTCAGGCTATGGGCAAGCCGGCGATTCTCATCCCTTCGCCCAACGTTGCCGAAAATCACCAGTACCACAACGCTATGGCTTTGGTGGACGCGGGCGCCGCCGATATAATCGAGGAAAAAGACCTTACCGGAGAGTTGCTGATGCAAAAGGCGGACGCGATACTTTCCGATCCGCAGGTGCTTGAAAAATACACTGCGAATTCACGCAAAATGGCAATAGTAAACGCTAACGAGCGAATCTATTCCGTAATAAAAAGAGTGCTTTCAACATCCTGATTTGCCGCAATCACACTTGAGCCCCTCTTACATAAAATGTAAAGAACTTTTATTGAGAGGGTGTTAATGTGTCAAAGCTGATAGTGGCAGGTCGTCAAAAGCTCAGCGGTGCGGCGGAGGTTCAGGGCGCGAAAAACAGCGCACTTCCGGTTCTTGCCGCCACCTTGCTCGCAAAGGGCGAAAATATAATTTATAACTGTCCGATTTTGTCGGACGTTGAGGCATCAAGCCATGTTTTAAGGTACTTAGGCTGCACGGTTAACCGCAGCTCGCACACTCTTGCGGTAAAAAGCGCGGGAGCGTGCCGCAGCGATATTCCCGACGAGCTTATGCGCAAAACCCGAAGCTCAATCGTGTTTTTGGGAGCGCTTCTCGCCTCAACCGGCAGCGCGAGAATGACGCTTCCGGGCGGCTGTGAAATAGGTCAAAGACCTATTGATATGCACCTGCGCGGACTGCGCGCTCTGGGCGCGCTGATTAAAGAAAAACACGGCTACATCGAATGCAGCGCGCCGTACGGACTCACCGGAGCGCGAATAGCTTTGTCGTTCCCCAGCGTGGGCGCGACAGAGGACATAATGATTGCCGCGGCAACCGCAAGCGGCACAACAACAATAACAAACGCGGCGAGGGAGCCTGAAATCTGTGACCTTGCCGATTATCTTAACAAATGCGGCGCCGAGATTTACGGCGCGGGCGAGGGTGTAATTGTCATTGAAGGGGTAAAGGAGCTTCGAGCCTGCTCCCACACAATTATTCCCGACCGCATAGCTGCCGCGACGCTAATGAGCTGCGCGGCTGTTACGGGTTCCAAAATCACGCTGAAAAGCGTGGTGCCAAGCCACCTCGGAGCGGTGATTCCCGTGTTTGAGGAGGCAGGCTGCACAGTAAAAAACCGGGGAGGAGAGCTTGAGTTCACCGCTCCCCAACGGCTTAAATCAATGAAAACCGTCCGCACTATGCCGTATCCCGGGTTTCCGACGGACGCTCAGGCTCCGCTGCTCGCGGCGGCTTGCGTCGCCAAGGGAACCAGCGTGTTTGTGGAAAATATTTTTGAAAACCGCTACCGTCACGTCAGCGAGCTTTCGCGAATGGGCGCCAACCTAAAAACAGAGGGTAAGGTTTGTGTTGCCGAGGGCGTAGCGGCTCTTTACGGCGCAAAGGTTGAAGCGACCGATTTAAGAGGCGCCGCGGCGCTTGTTGCCGCCGGGCTTTGCGCGGAATCCGCAACCGTAATCAGCGGAGTTCAGTTTCTGGAAAGAGGCTACGAAAGCCTTGAACAAACCCTGTGCAGACTCGGCGCGGACGTAAAGAAAATATAATAAAAAAATATAATAAAACTGTAAAAATAAGGGAAGTTAAGAAGAAAGGAGGGTTGACCGTGGCTTTGGATTCAAAGGAGAAAAAAGAGCTTGCCAAACGCAGAAAGGAAGCGGCAAAGCAGGCTCAGCAGTATCATAAAAACAAGAATAAGCAGAAAAAGGAAAGCGCCAAAAAGGAAAAGTCCCAAAAGGGAAAAACAAAGAAAGAAAAGACTAAGAAGGAAAAGACCAAGCCAAAGAAAAGCGTCAGCAAAATTGAAGAAGCGGTCAATTCCGGAAAGGCTTCAAATTACGAAAACATCAGCCGTGAGGAAAAGTTCATGCGCGAAAGCGAGGAGCGTATCCGAAACCTCAAGCCGCAGGATTTTGAGGACGGCTATTACATAGATGAGTACGCCGAAAAGCAGCGCCAGAAAAAGCGGCTCAAAATCATCCGCAAGCAGGAGCGCGAGGTTATCAAGCGCAACAAAAAACCGATGACAAGCAAGCAGGTGCGCAAGCGCAGAATTATTATTACCGCGTCAATTTTCCTTGCCGTTATAGTTATCGGAGTAATTTTAAGCCTTACGGTTCTGTTTAAAACCGAAAAAATCGACATTGAAGGCGATGAATATTACTATGACAACCAGATAATCGGTTTTTCAAACGTCAGCCTTCAGCAAAACATTTTTATAGCGGCGCTCAACAGCACCCCCGATAAAATCAGCGAAAAACTGCCTTATGTGGAAAAGGCGGAAATCGGCGTGGCTATCCCCGACACCGTAACAATCAAAATTACAAACGCCGTTCCGAGCTACGCGGTCAAGGACGGCAGCGAGTTTTTGATAATCAGCTCCAAGGGCAGAATCCTTGAAAGAACCGCGCAAAACGCCAAAGGGCTTACAGAGCTTGTGTGCTCCGAGGTTGAAAACAAGGAGCCGGGAAGCTATCTTACTTTTTCCGACAACAATGTTTCCGATATTCTCGAAACCGTGGCAAGCAGCCTTTCGGAAAACGGTGTAGACAAGGTGACGGCGCTCGATATTAAAAATTTAAACGAAATCACCTTTAATTACGATAACCACATCACGGTTAAGCTCGGACTTCCCGAGGATTTAAACTATAAAATCCGCACCGCAATGAAAATAATCAACGAAAAGCTCGATCCGAACAAAACCGGCGCTATTTACGGTACGCTTGACGTTTCAACCTGCGCTAAAAACAAGATGTCGCACTATAAGCCTGCCGACACCGAACCGCCCACAACCGTGCCGGCAACAACCAATCCGTCCGAAGCGACGCAGGAAACTACGCTTGACCAAAACGGCAACGCCTATAACAACGGCACAGGCGATGATTACAGCGCAGGCGGCAACGCTTACGACAACGGCACGGGCGGCGATTACAGCGCAGGCGGCAGCGCCTATGACAACGGAGGCACGGGCTACGACTACAGCGCAGGCGGCAGCGCCTACGACAACGGCGGCACAGGCTACGATTACAGCGCAGGCGGCAATGCCTATGACAACGGCGGCACAGGCTATGATTACAGCGCCGGAGCCGACTACAACTGGAACGCCGGATACGACGCGTACTCCGGGGGACAGTGGTAAAAACCGTGCAAATAATTCCGGCAAATCCGCAAACAATAAAAATGTGAGTAAAAAACTCGCAAAACCATTGATATTTTTTTAAAAGTGTGATACTATATTAAATAACCTGTGATTAATTCACGCTTTGCGGCTTTGCCGCGATTACTTAAGTATAATTTGTATTATATGTAACTAAGTATTTAAATAGATTCTTTTCAGAATTAAGGAGGAAGAAAAATGGCTTTTGAACTGGAATTGGAAAATGAGTATATGCCAAAAATTAAAGTAATCGGCGTTGGCGGCGGCGGCGGAAACGCTGTTAACCGTATGGTTGCGATGGAGGTTAAGAACGTTGAGTTTATCGCAATCAATACCGATGAACACGTATTAAGACTTTCAAAGGCTTCGCAAAAAATTCAAATCGGCGAAAAGCTTACGCGCGGCAAGGGCGCGGGCTCGATGCCTTCAATCGGTCAGAGCGCGGCTGAGGAAAGCAAGGACGAAATCGCAGCTTTGCTCAAGGACACAGATATGGTATTTGTAACCGCAGGTATGGGCGGCGGAACAGGTACCGGCGCGGCTCCCGTTGTTGCCAAAATTGCCAAGGATATGGGTATTCTCACAGTAGGCGTAGTTACAAAGCCGTTTGCCTTCGAGGGTAAAAGAAGAATGACTCAGGCTGAGCAGGGCATCGCCGAGCTTTCGGCTTGCGTTGATTCGCTTATTATCGTTCCCAACGAAAGACTCAAATATGTTTCCGACACCAGCATCACTCTCCAGAACGCTTTCGCCATCGCTGATGATGTTTTAAGACAGGGTGTTCAGAGTATTTCCGACCTCATCCTGCTTCCCGGTCTTGTAAACCTCGACTTTGCCGACGTTACCTCGGTTATGAAGGACGCAGGCTACGCTCATATGGGTATGGGCAGCGCTACCGGCAAGGACAAGGCTACAATTGCGGCTGATATGGCAATTTCAAGTCCGCTGCTTGAAACCTCAATCGACGGCGCTAAGGGTCTTATCATCAACATCACAGCTTCCTCCGACGTAAGCCTTGACGATATCGACGCCGCCTCAACTATGATTAAGGACAAGGTGTCCGAAGACGCCAACATTATTTGGGGTGCCGTTATCGACGATAAAATGGACGACCAGATGAGCGTAACAGTTATCGCTACCGGCTTTGGCACAGGCGTTGAAGCCTCAAGACCCAAGCCCACCGATAATGTTATTGTTGATACTCCCGAGCCGAAAAAGTCCGCGCCTTCAAAGGCTACAAAGGACACAACCGACGACGAGGACGATACATTCTACGACATTATGTCAATCTTTAATAAATAATCAACCGCTTTTAACTCCCGTTGCTTTTGCTTCGGGAGTTTTATTATTTTGAGATTATTGACAAATCATCAATAAAATTGTATAATAATAAAAAATAAGGAGGTAATATTTTATGAAATGTTCACATTGCGGAGCAAGCCTTCCCGATAATGTTAATTACTGCACAAAATGCGGAAACGCTGTCGCGCGTTCTTACGCCGACAATACAGGCGAGGCGGAAACAAGTGTTTTGAACCGCGAAAGCAATCCGTATAATCAGGGAAACGATTTTTTTGATGAAAAAACAACCACAGTCTCCGGCGGCTATGATAACCGGCAGCAGTATAACACACCGCCTCAGAACTTAAATCAGCCGGAATACTATACGCCTCCCCAGCCTTCGGCAAATTATTATAATATGCAAAGCACGAACAACGAGCCTGTTACCATAGGCGGCTGGATTGGTGTATTTTTCCTTTCGGTTCTTCCGCTTGTAAATCTGATTATGCTTTTTGTATGGGCGTTCAGCTCCTCAACAAAGCAGTCGCTCAAAAACTATGCGAGAGCAGTCCTGATTTTATCACTAATCGGTACGATTTTAATCGTTGTGTTAATTGTGATTATGGCAATTGCCGGAATTACAATACCAATAAAATACAGGTAAATGTTCAGCGCGCGTAAAGTTAGCCTTAAATTATGCGCCCTGTCAATAAATTTTCTGATTTAGAAAAATAAGTGTTGACATATTGCCTGTAATGAAGTAAAATAATATTGTTTCCGTTTAGCAAAGCAGCTGAAAACTGTTTGAATACAGAATTTCAGAGCTTTGATGTTCAGCAAAAGCCTAAAAATCAATAAAAATATCGCAAGAAAAAGCAATTATTTATACATATTGCTTAAATTGTTTTTGCCGTTAAAAATATTTTTGAAGAAATTCTTGCAATTATGTAACCTTTATGGTATCATATAAAAGGACATTTACCCTTAGCGCCTTTTTGCGCTTGTAAGGTAACCGTTCCGCTTCGCGATAAATTTCATTTAACCGCGAAAGTCTGTGGAAAGGGAGGTAGATACGTGAATAAATACGAATTGGTATATAGCAGGATTCAAAAGTCAATGTACATCATTATGATGATATTGATCCCTGTGATTGTTGTAGGTATTATCATTACCACTTCATGTATCAATGTCGGCGATCAGTATGTGCCTCCGGATGTAGTTCAAAAATCAAACAACAGCAGCCAGTCACCTTTTTATAATCCTCTGCTTGGCAGCAGCACTGACCCCGTTACGGGACTCACGACAGTTGCAGGTACAGGCACAGGAGGAAGCAACGGCGCTTTGCCGTATAACAGGTCGCTGAGCTATTATATTGAAAGCAACAGTCATCCGGCTGCTTCAACAGCGGCACGCTCTAACAGAAATTCTTCAAACAGAGCTGCCACACAGCCCACAACTGTTCCTGCTACTACAGCTCCGAGAGCAACAAATCCCGTGGCAACTACAGCGCCGCCGACAACGGTTGAACCTACAACAGTTCCTGTAACTACCGAACCTGCTATGACAACCGTGCCTGCGACCACAGTTCCGCATACAACGGCGGTACCCACAACTGTTCCGCGTCCGACGACGCCGCCCACAACGGCTCCGCGTCCGACAACGCCGCCAACAACCGCCGCGCCCACAACAGAGGCGCCCACAACGGTTGAACCGACTACCGAGCCCACAACTGCTCCGGTAACTGCAGAGCCTACAGATAGCACGGCTCCTTCAAGCACAGTACCGGCCGAAAGCACCACACCGTTAAGCACGGCGGAGGCTACAACGGCAATGGGCACAACAGGCGGAGCGACAACCGGTGCGGTAACCGAAGGCAAGACCGACGCAATGCACCCGACAACAGATCCTTACGGAGAGTACTCAACTCCCGAAGCAAGAGAATTCGCCAACAAGGCAAATTACGGCGACGCTCAGAATCTTGCAGGAAACAGCAGCGCGAACCTTGCAACCCAGACCAAGGTCAACAGCTCAAAGATTTCTCCCGAAGTTCTGTCCGCAATCGGAATTGTTCTTATCATTGTGGTTACAACTATGCTTATTATCGCTTACGCTTTAAAAGACAAAAAAAGCAAGCGCAGACGCAGATAAGCTAAGACGCACGCAAACCGATTGATATTACAAAATCAATAACACAAAATCAGGCAGTGCCGTAATTGCGGCGCTGCCTTTTTGTGTCTCTGCTTCCACTATTTGTGTGTTGAAAAACCGCGCGAATAATAGTAATATAATAACGGCGAAAAAAGCTAATGATTTTGCCAAAGGCTATATTTTGGAAGGGAGTTTTATAATGAAACACATTTTAAAGAAGCTTTCCGCGGCAGCAGCCGCTCTTACAATGGTTTTTGCTTCTGCTTTGCCTGCCGCCGCGGCGACAGCACAGGTCAGGGTGGTTTATTGTGATCAAGGCGGATGCTCCGGCGTTAAGACGGCAATCGAACAGCTTTGCGCACAAAACGGCTGCAGTCTAAGCGAGCTTATTGACAAGGCGGCGAGTGTCTGCCCCGGCGCAAATTGCGGCGTGGATAATCCGAAGGTTCCCGACGGTCAAAAGCCAGGAACCGGCAATCAGGAAAACACGGCTGTCACACCGCCTGCGGCTGAGACGGACGCCGGGTATAATGAAGCATATGAAAATGAAGTTATACGCCTTGTGAACGTTCAGAGGGCAAAATACGGACTTGCGGCGCTGCAGCGCGGCGAAGGAGCCTGCGCGGTCGCGCGCGTAAGGGCAAAGGAAATAACACTCTCCTTTTCGCATACCAGACCTGACGGACGCTCCTGCTTCACCGCCGCCGACGACACGGGCGTTGCCTACCGCTCGGCAGGCGAAAATATAGCCTACGGCTACCAAACGCCCGAACAGGTTGTGGCAGGATGGATGAATTCGGAAGGACACAGAAAAAATATTCTGTCGTCATCCTTTACAAAAATCGGCACAGGCTGCTTTAAAAGCGGTTCTACGCTGTACTGGACACAATTCTTTACCGGCTGATACGCCGCAAAAAAGGCATACACACTCAACCGTTTGACGTGTGTATGCCTTTTAATTTTAGGTTTTTATTAGGTATTAGTATTAACGGTTATTCAGCCGCTTCGTCCTCAACAAGTCTTCTGTTGCATTTTTCGCAGAACATTGTGTCAGCGTCAAAAATCTTGAAGCCGCAGGCAGGGCAAACCTTGTGTACCGGAAGCTTTTCCTCAACAACGGTTTCTTCCTCGGGGTCGCCGCCCTCCATAACAAGTCTTCTGTTACACTTTTCGCAGAAAATCATATCGAGATTCTCGGTTGTAAAGCCGCAGCTCGGGCACTCCTTAACCTTGGGCTTTTCCTCCTCCTGCATAGGCTTGCCGCAGTTTGTGCAAAAGCGGATTCCGGCTTTAACAGCCTTGTGGCAGTGCGGACAAAGCTCCATTCCGGGCAGAACCTTAACGGGCATCTTAGCGCCGCAGTTGTTGCAGTAAAGGTCGTCCTCCTCAACCTGAGCGCCGCAGGTTTCGCAGAAGGTGTAACCCATAAGCGTGCCAATCTTCATTTTGCTTGCTTTAATTTTTTTGTTGGACTCATTAATTTTGCCAACCGCTTCGCCGATTTCCCCTTCGGACGCGTCGGGATTCTGTTCATAATAAAGCCTGCCGATTTCAAGATAGTTTTCCTGAATTGACTTCTCTTCGTCGTCGATTGACTTTGTGAGCCTGTTGATTTCATCAGTGTGCTGAGCCTGAACGGGAAACCTTTTTTCAATAACACCGATGATTAGTTCGTCTAAATGTGGCATTGGATGTTCCTCCCAAAAAATTTATGGTAGATTAATACAGCGCAACAGCTTGTGCGTACTGCAAATAATTCCTTACAAATTATACAACGTATTGTGTTTTATGTCAATGAGTTAATAATTTTATTATATTGTAAAAAGCCTTGGGTTTTGATATAATAGTAGCAGAAAAAGTAAAGGATGATTTTTTATGATAAAGGGCACGGTAAAAACCGGCAACACCGTTTTGGAATATTTCAGCTTCGGCGGCGGAGAAAAAAACCTTGTAATTCTTCCGGGCGTGGGAATTCAAAAAATAAGCTGTTCGGCAAAAGCCGTAGAATCGGGCTACGCGTGCTTCAGGGACGATTACACCGTTACGGTGTTTGACCGCAGGGACGATATTCCCGACGGCTTTACGGTTGAAGATATGGCGGACGACACCGCGCTTGCAATGAACGCGCTGAATATAAAAAACGCCGACCTTTTCGGAGCTTCTTTGGGCGGAATGATAGCGCAGTATATCGCGGTAAAATACCCTGAGCTTGTCCGCTCGATGATTCTTGCGTCAACGCTTTCGCGTCCCAATGAATGTGCTCTTGGGGTAATGCGCCGCTGGACTGAGCTTGCCGAAGCAGGCGACGTGCCCGAAGCGGCAAGGCAAATGTTAAAGCTTTTGTATTCCGAAAAGCTTGCGGAACAGCTTTCACAGGCGACGGGAATGATGTTTTCGGGAGTGACGCGCCGCGAACTTGACAGGTTTATTGCTCAGGCGAGGGCGATTGAAAGCTTTGACGTGTACGCAAGGCTTGACGAAATCAAGTGCCCTGTGCTTGTTATCGGGGTTGAGGGCGACAAGGTGCTGACCGCCGAAGCCTCGCGCGAAACCGCCGGAAAGCTCGGCTGTGAACTGTATATGTACGGCAGCGAATACGCCCACTGCGTGTTTGACGAAGCGCCGGACTACAAACAGCGAATGATGGATTTTTACAGCTCTATAGACTGACCGGTCGAAATATACCGGAGCCGGGGCATTATGGTTTTCATAAAGCGGTACTGTTCCGCGCCGGTGCAGTGGCAGGTGTAGTAACGCGCGTTGGTTTTGTCCAGAAGCCTTGTGTAGCTTTCAAGCTCTTCTCCCGGGGAAAGCTTGAAAAAGTGGAAGCCGCCCACTAAAAAATCGGGCTTGAACCAATTAACAATATTCAGGATTCCGCTGTGCGAGCAACCGCTGAATAAAATTTTCCTGCCGTTTTCATCAAGCATTAAGTAATGCTCGTGGCGGAAATCATCGGTAATAATATTGCCGTTTCTTTCGGCTTTAAGCCCGAAGGCGCTTGTTTTGAACAGCGTTTCACGCCCTTCGCGGGAATACAGCTCGGCTCCACTGCAAATTTTGTAGGCGCCGCCGGTAAAAACAATCCTCGGATTGTTCCCGAGGCTTTTGTCAAGCCCTATGTATTTGCCTTCGGCGTTAAAATGCGGCTCAAACGCGTATCTGCTCACATAAACAGGAGCGTGTGTGTTGATTTCAAGAAACTTTTTCAAACCGCCGCCGTGGTCGTAGTGACCGTGCGACAGCACCGCGAAGTCAACCCTGCCGAGGTCGATTCCGAGCCTTGCGGCGTTTTCGGCAAACAGCGCGGACTGTCCGCTGTCAAATAAAATTTTACGGTTTCCGGTTTCAATATACAGGCTGAGACCGTGCTCAACCGGAAAACCGAGCTCGGTTGTGTTTTCGGTCAACGCCGTAATTCTCATAAATATCACCTATTTAATTATACCAAACCGCGGACGCTTTGTCACCGCAAAAAGGAGTGAAAATATGAAAAAAATAGCAGCCGGAATTTTAGCCCATGTCGATTCGGGAAAAACTACGCTGTCCGAGGCCTTGATGTATTGCTCCGGCAATATCGGAAAGCTCGGCAGGGTAGACCATAAAAACTCCTTTTTGGACAACTTCGCGCTTGAGCGCGAGCGCGGAATCACCATATTCTCAAAGCAGGCGCTGCTAAACTACGGCACAACCTGTTTTACCTTGCTCGATACGCCCGGCCACGTCGATTTTTCGGCTGAAACCGAGCGCACTATGAGCGTGCTCGATTACGCCGTGCTGGTAATCAGCGGAACCGACGGCGTTCAAAGCCACACCCAAACCCTGTGGAAGCTTTTAAGGCGCTATGGCATTCCCTGCTTCATATTCGTAAATAAAATGGATTTGCAGGGCGCGTCAAGGGAAACTGTTTTTACCCAGCTAAAAACCAAGCTGAGCGACTGCTGCGTCGATTTCGGCGACGCCGAAGGCCTTTATGAAAACATTGCCCTGTGCCACGAGGAGCTGCTTGAAAAATACGAGGACGGAACGCTTGACAGCGGCGTTATTGCCCGGGCGGTAAAGCAGCGCCGCGTGTTTCCGGTGATGTACGGCTCGGCGCTGAAGCTTGAAGGCGTTGAGGGATTCCTTGCCTGTCTTGACAAATACACCCTTATGCCGTCATACGGCAGCGAATTTGCCGCCAGGGTTTACAAAATATCGGAGGACAGCCGCGGCAACCGCCTTACTCATATGAAAATAACTGGCGGCGAGCTGAGAGTCAGGGATGTGCTGACCTGCAAAACAGGCGGCAAAAGCGAAAAGGTTAACCAAATCCGCCTGTATTCGGGTGAAAAGTTCGCCGCTCCCGAATCCGCCGGGGCAGGAACCGTCTGCGCGGTAACCGGCATAACCTTTGCCGGAGCAGGCGACGGTCTGGGCGCTGAAAGCGGAGCGGATATCCCCGTGCTGGAGCCTGTGCTGACCTACAGTATGATTTTGCCCGACAGCATTGACGTTCACACGGCGCTGTCAAAAATGCGTGTGCTCGAAGCCGAGGACCCTCAGCTTAACGTTGAATACAACGAGCGTTACGGTGAAATTCAGGTTCGGCTTATGGGCGACATCCAGCTTGAAATACTTCGCCGTGTAATACACGACCGCTTCGGCTTTGACGCGGATTTCGGCGAGGGCAGCATAATTTACAAGGAAACCGTCGCGGACGCTGTTGAGGGAGTCGGGCATTTTGAACCGCTGCGCCATTACGCCGAGGTTCACCTGCTTATAAAGCCGCTTCCGCGAAACAGCGGAGTGATATACAAAAGCGAATGCAGCCGCGATTCGCTCGACATAAACTGGCAGAGGCTGATTCTGACACACCTTTACGAGAAAACCCACCTCGGTGTTTTGACCGGCTCGCCTGTTACCGACGTTGAAATCTCGCTTGTGTCGGGCAAAGCGCACGCCAAGCACACCGAGGGCGGAGATTTTCGCCAGGCAACCTACCGCGCGGTTCGCCAGGGGCTTATGCAGGCAAAAAGCATACTGCTTGAGCCGTTCTATGAATTCACCCTCGAGGTTCCCGCTGAAAACACGGGACGCGCGATGAACGACATTCAGCTTATGAACGGAAGCTTTGAACCGCCCGAAACCTCCGGCGGCGAAACCGTAATCAGCGGCACGGCTCCCGTCAGCAAAATGCGCGGCTACGCGCGCGAGGTTATGCAGTACACTCACGGCGCGGGCAGGCTGACGCTGTCGCTGAAGGGCTACAGCGAGTGCGGCGACTCAGACGGGGTTATCTCGCGGTTTGCCTATAATCCCGAGGCGGACACTGACAATCCGTGTGACTCTGTTTTTTGCTCTCACGGCGCCGGACACATCGTAAAGTGGAACGAGGTCAAAAATTATATGCACCTGCCAAGCGTGCTTAACACCTCCAAGCCGAACGGAGAAGCCCTAAAGAAAAAAATAGCGAGGCAGGCTGAAACGCAAAAGGACTTTTTCGCGTCGGACAAGGAGCTTATGCGCATTTTCGAGCAGACCTACGGCCCGGTTAAGCAGCACCGTGAAAACGAGCTGCGCAGGCATTTTAAGCCTAAAACGGACTCGGGCGACCCGAAATACAGGAAAAAATCCGCGCCGTCCTACGACGGTACGGAGTATGTGCTTGTTGACGGCTACAACGTTATTTTTTCGTGGGAAAGCCTGAAAAAGCTTGCCGAAGAAAGCATTGACAGCGCACGCTTCGCGCTTATAAATATTCTGTGCAATTATCAGGGCTTTAAAAAATGCGAGCTGATTTTGGTGTTTGACGCGTACAAGGTCAAGGGCAGCTCGCGCGAGGTGGAGCAGGTTAACGGAATAAGCATTGTGTACACCAAGGAAGCGGAAACCGCCGATATGTACATCGAAAAAACCTCGCACAGGCTCGCCAAAAACAACAGGGTAAGAGTGGTAACCTCCGACGGAATGGAGCAGCTTATTATCCTCGGAAACGGCGCGCTCCGCGTTCCGTCGCGGATGTTTTACGACGAGGTAAAGGAAGCGCAGGAGGAAATAAGAAGGCTTATTTCGGAGCTTGATAACAACGTATAGGACGCGGCAAGGCTGGCGCCTTGCAAGGACGACAACGCAGTATTGCGGAAAATAGACCGCAAAGATTGGCTACTTTTTATTAGGTATTAGTATTAATTAGTATTCCTCATACAGAAAATCTGCCCAGTAATACTGGCTCATATATTCGTTCTGATAAGCGTTTACAGCGCCTGCGTCAAGCTCCTGAAAGCGGTAATAATCGCAGTCAAGAGTGTTTACGTTGACCGAAAGGCTGTTGTAGCTTTTGTTGACCGTTTTTTGCGCGTTGACCTTTTTTAGGCTTTTCATCATTGCCGACATAATCTTCTGCAAATAAGCCTGCTGTTTGGAATCGTAAGGCTCGTCCTCAAACAGCGCAGCCGCGATTTCCCTGATTGTGCAGGAGCTTCCGTGGCGGTGAACAAGATACGCGAAAACCTCCTTTGACTTTGAACGCTCAAAGTGAACAGGCTTTCCGTCGGGAGTAAAAACGTCAAAATTTCCAAAGCACTGAACCCGCAGCAAGGCGTCGTTTTTGGGAACTATCGGGAACCTCAGGTCGGCAACCTCGGCCTCGATTTTTTCTTTGGTTACGGGCTTCATAATGTAGCCGCTCGCGTGAAGGCGCATTGCGTCGCCCGTGTATTCGTCAAAGCCGGTAACAAAAATAATGTTCATCTTGGGGTTTACCTGCTTTAAATTTTTGGCAAGCTCAACGCCGTTCATTCCTCTCATATGAATGTCCAAAAACGCTATGTCGCATCCGTTCGCTTCGGCGTCGGCAAGAAGCTCGCTTTGCTTGCGGAAGGGGTGCAAATCGGCGCCGGGAATAGCCTCCTCAATCGCCTGGGTAAGCATTTCAAGAGCCAGCGCCTCGTCGTCTACACAAAGTATTCTCATCAGTTGTTGTCCTCCTTCGGTATTCTTATTGTTGAAACAGTGCCCTTGCCGGGTTCGCTTTCGATAATAACCTCGGCGTTGCACATCTCTTTAAGCCTTTGCTTTACGTTTTCCATACCCACGTGGCTGCGCCCGTCGTTTTTTGGCGGCGCGCTTGTGTCAAAGCCCACGCCGTCGTCGCTGACAATCACCTCGTAAGCTTTGTCTGTTTCGCGCGTGGCAATCGTTACCGTTCCGCCGTCCTCTTTCATTCCCACGCCGTGCTTAACCGCGTTTTCCACAAGCGGCTGCACCGAAAGCTGCGGAAGAACAAAGTCCTCGGCTTGAATGTCATACTCAATGTTAAGCATATCGCCAAAGCGCATTTGTTCAAGCATAAGGTATTTTTTAAGATGCTCAAGCTCGCGCGAAAACGGCACCGGATTTTTCTCTTTAAGCGAATTCATATTGCCGCGCAGATAGTCGGCAAAATTGATGGTGGCTTTTTTGGCAAGCTGCGGATCCTTGGTGCACATCATGGCAATCGAGGTCAGAGAGTTGTAAAGGAAGTGCGGCTGAATTTGCGACACCATAATCGAAACCCTCGCCTCGTAAAGCTCCTTTTGCATCTGCTGGTAGTGTATTTGCTCCTTGTACTGCCTTCTCATATCAAAAACAAGCTGAACGATTTGAACACCGAGCGACACCACAATACCGCTCAGGAAAAAACGTCCGTCCCAAAAATGAACAAAGCTGTTAATTCCGTCAAGAAAAACCGTGACGAAAATCGGCGTCCACGAAATCAAAACCGAAATTGCTTCCCTGCTTTTGGAAATTGCTTCCCTTACAAGGCAGAATGTGCTTACAACCGCGCCGGCTCCGATATACATCATCATATACGGCTGGGTTTCATAAATATCCGCCGCGCCGGTCGCGTGTAAAATGCTGACAAGCAGCAGCGCAGCGGCAAGCCCTATCATAAGTATATTCGCGGCGATTTTGTGCGGGGTGCGCGACAGGTTGGTTTTTATGTATACTGCGGCGGCAACTGCAAACAGGTAGTTTGTAAACACATCCACCGCCATACACAGCACCTCGCTTGTGACCCACAGCGGCAAGTATTCCCCAAAGCTGTCAAAAAGCAGATAAAGACCGGCAAAAAAGCTCATAATGCCGAACGAAAGGTAACGGTAGTCGATTCCGCCCATTACAAAGCCTGCAATCGGAAAGGCTACAACGCCGAAAAAGCAAATAAGCGTACATACAATAATTGTCGGCAGCTTGTTTTGTATAAACAGCTCATAAGGCAGGCTTAAATTTCCGCCGTACATTACAAAAAAGTTGTCAAGCTCCTTAACCGAGAACATCGGATAAGGGTTGGTTATCGTCAGCTCAATCACGGTGTCGGGGCGGATTGACTCGGCATAAGCGTAATTAATGCTGTAACCGGGCGTGTCGGCAAGCGGCGAATCGTCGTAATCGCGCATATTGTATATCTCGATTTCATCCTCAAGCTTTAGGTTGTACCAAACGTTTTTTGCCGAAAGAATAAGCACATTGTCGCCGAAAAGCTCATTGGTCAGCTTTCCCCTGATTTTTACCTCTTTAAAGTTTTCGTCAACCATTTTGCCGGGGATTGTCGGCTTCCATTCTCCGCCGTCAACCGAATACTTACCGTCAATAAACGTTTTATAATACTCCAAATCACTTGTAAAAGAATTTGTAACAATCAAAACGCATAATCCGATAAACATAACCGCCATTATTCCAAGCAGAATATAGCTTACCAGCCTGCCCTTTAGCATAAAACATCAATCCTAACAAACTATTATAAGGCAACACCGCACAATTCAAGGCGCACGGCTTGCTTGAATACTATTATAATTGTAAATGCAAAAACCGTCAATAAATTTTAAATATGGTATTTAAAAAAAACTCTGTTATTTTCGGATTTTATGTGTTATAATAAACGCAAGATACGTTTTTTATGTAAATAAAAGGAGAATTTTGCGTTATATTGTAAAACTGTGTTTTGAATCGCAATCACGGAGCAGTGTTTATGTTTGGCAGATTAAAAAGACTTGACAACAGGGTTCTGGAGAACATCAGCAGAATCCACCGCCCAAAACTAAACAGAATAATGGTAACCGCTTCACGTCTCGGAAACGCCGGAATTGTTTGGTGGGCTGTTTGCCTGCCGTTCCTGATTAATCCGCGCTGGAGGTACACCGGGCTTACAATAATTTTTTCGCTCGGGCTTACTTCGCTTATGGGAGAGGGCATAATCAAGCACGCCGTTAAGCGAGTGCGCCCCTGCCACAGCCTTGACGATGATGAGCAGATTATTAAAAAACCTAAGTACTACTCATTCCCGTCGGGACACACCGCCTCGTCGTTCTCGGTGGTGTCGGTTGTTATTTTCAGCCAGTGCCCGGTTTATGTTATCATTCCGATTTTCCTTATCGCCGCGATAATCGGCTTTTCACGCGTTTATCTGCGCGTTCACTACCTCACCGACGTGGTGTTCGGAATGCTTCTCGGAATTGTGTGCGGACTTGTCACGGTTTTGCTGTTCCGCGCAATTGTTCCGCCGTCGTTTATTTATCCAAATTAAATTAAGCCTTGTCAAGCGGTACGGAGCCCCGGGGTTCCGTACCGCTTTTGTATATTTTCCGTATTGCAGGCAATACTCTTAATATAATGATTGTTGGAGGTTTTTGCGTGCAGTACGGCAAGGTTGAAATCTGCGGAATAAATACCTCGCGGCTAAAGGTGCTAAGCGAGAACGAAAAAAAGGAGCTTTTGCTTAAAATAAAAAACGGTACGCCTGCCGAAAAAAGAACGGCAAGAGAAAAAATGATTAACGGAAACCTGCGCCTTGTGCTCAGCGTGGTTCAGCGTTTTTTGGGAAGGGGAGAAAACCCCGACGACCTTTTTCAGGTGGGCGTTATCGGGCTTATCAAGGCTATCGACAACTTTAATCCTTCGCTCGACGTGCGCTTCAGTACCTACGGAGTGCCGATGATTATCGGCGAAATCCGCCGCTATCTTCGCGACAACAACGCCGTCAGGGTTTCGCGCTCAATGCGTGACACGGCATATCACGCTATGCAAATCAAGGAGCAGCTTACAATAAAAAACAACCGCGAGCCTACCGTCGAGGAAATAGCTTCAATTATGAAGGTGCCCAAGGAAAATGTGGTTATCGCGCTTGAAGCAATCGTAGAGCCCGTGTCCCTGTATGAACCGGTTTTCTCAGACGGCAACGACACCATTTATGTGATGGATCAAATCGGCGACAACCGTGACGACAGCACGTGGCTTGAGGAGCTGGCGGTAAAGGAGGCAATAAAAAACCTTTCCGACAGGGAAAAACGAATTTTAACACTAAGGTTTTTCAGAGGCAAAACCCAAATGGAGGTGGCGTCCGAAATTGGTATTTCCCAGGCACAGGTCAGCCGTATCGAAAAAGGCGCACTGGACAGCATTAAAAAGAATATATGAGCCACATTAAGACGTGCGGATTGGCTTATACTAATACCTAATAAAAAGTAGCCAATCTTTGCGGTCTATTTTCCGCAATACTGCGTTGTCGTCCTTGCAAGGCGCCTCCGTTGTATGGGTGCGGTG
>ONLA01000023.1 GCA_900318495.1 uncultured Eubacteriales bacterium | reverse complement strand
TGGTTGCGGGAGAAGGATTTGAACCAACGACCTTCGGGTTATGAGCCCGACGAGCTACCGAACTGCTCTATCCCGCTATATTTAGCTGTGCCGTGCTGTACAGCTTTTATATATTATCACGTTTTTTTGTTTTTGTCAAGAAAAATTTTTATTTTATAAATTTTCGGCGGCAGCACTGAAATTATTCCTTTAATATTGCATTTTTGAGTCAAAATTGTTATACTATAGATTAAGGCTCATTTGCTAAACTAAGGAGGAAATTACTCATGTGTAAAAAGGACAAGTACTACATTACCACTGCTATTGCCTACACCTCGCGCAAGCCGCACATCGGCAACAGCTATGAAATTGTTTTGACCGACGCTATCGCGCGTTACAAGCGTATGCTCGGATACGATGTTTTTTTTCAGACGGGAACCGACGAGCACGGTCAGAAGATAGAAATGTACGCCCAGGCGGAGGGCTGCACGCCTAAGGAATATGTTGACAGGGTTGCCGGAGAAATCCGCTCGATTTGCGACGTTTTGAACACTTCCTACGACTACTTTATCCGCACTACCGACAAAAAGCACGAACGCGCTGTTCAAAAGATTTTCAAGAAGCTTTACGATCAGGGCGACATATACAAGGGCTGCTACGAAGGGCTTTACTGCACTCCGTGCGAAAGCTTTTGGACCGAATCCCAGCTTGTTGACGGAAAATGCCCCGACTGCGGCCGCGAAGTAAAGCCGGCAAAAGAGGAGGCTTATTTCCTGCGCCTTTCCAAATACCAGAAGCAGCTTGAAGAATACATCGAAAGCCATCCTGACTTTATTTATCCCGAAAGCCGCAAAAAAGAAATGCTCAACAACTTTATAAAGCCCGGACTGCAAGACCTTTGTGTTTCGCGCACCAGCTTTAAGTGGGGAATTCCCGTAGACTTCGACCCCGACCACGTTGTTTATGTATGGATTGACGCGCTTTCAAACTATATCACATCGCTTGGTTACGACCCCGACGGAAGCGGCGAACAGTATAAAAAATACTGGCCTGCCGACGTTCATATAATAGGAAAGGACATTGTCCGCTTCCACACAATTTACTGGCCGATTATGCTTTTGGCGCTTGGCGAACCGCTGCCAAAGCAGGTTTACGGTCACCCGTGGCTGCTGTTCGGCGAGGACAAGATGAGCAAAAGCCGCGGAAACGTTATTTACGCCGACGAGCTTTGCAAGATGATTGGTGTTGACGCCGTGCGATATTACCTGCTCAGCGAAATGCCGTTCGCAAACGACGGCTCGATTACCTACGACACAATAATCGAGCGCTTTAATTCCGACCTTGCCAACACCCTCGGAAATCTTGTTAACCGCACAATAGCCATGAACAACAAATACTTCGGCGGAATTGTTCAGGAGCCAAACGCAAAGCAGCCTCTCGACGACGAGCTAACCGCGTTTTGTCTTGACACAGTAAAAAAGGTTGACGACAGTATTAATATTTTCCATATAAGCGACGCGCTTGAAGCTGTAATTAATCTTGCCAAGCGCTGCAATAAATACATCGACGAAACCGCTCCGTGGGCTCTTGCCAAGGATGAAGCAAACAAAGCGCGTTTGGGCACCGTGCTTTATAACCTGCTCGAGAGCATTCGCTACATTGCCGTTTTAATCCTGCCGTTTATGCCGGACACCAACAAGGCAATTCTCGCCCAGCTAAACTGCTCTGCCTCCGGTTACGACAGCCTTTCATCCTTCGGAGCAACTGTTCCGGGCACTGTTCTGGGCAAGGCGGAACCGTTGTTTGTCCGCATAGATTCCAAAAAATTCTATGAGGAGGTTGAAGCTATGCAGAAGGCTAACGCCGAAAGCGAGAAGCCGATTGAGGAAATTGAAGAAGATGAAATCGAGCAGATTACCATTGACGACTTCGCTAAGTGCGACATCCGCGTAGGCGAGGTAAAGTCCTGCGAAAAGGTAAAAAGAAGCAAAAAGCTTTTGAAATTCGGCATTTTCGACGGCACCGGCGAACGCACTATTGTAAGCGGAATCGCTCAGTATTATCAGCCCGAAGAGCTTGTGGGCAAAAAGATTCTGTTTGTTTCAAACCTAAAGCCCGTTAAGCTTTGCGGCGTAGAAAGCTGCGGAATGATTTTGTCCGCCTGCAAGGGCGACGAGCTGCAGCTTGTTACCGTTGATGAAAATATTCCTGCGGGCCGGAAGATTTCATAATGGGCTGTATCAATATTTTTGACGCGCACGCGCATTACGACGACGAATGGTTCAGCGGCGACCGCGACGAGCTTTTATCCGCGCTGCCCCAAAAGGGAGTTTGCGGCGTTGTCTGCAACGCCGTTGACCTTGAATCGGCAAAAAACGTAATCGCGCTTGCGGAAAAATACCCGTATATTTTCGCGGCGGTTGGATTTCATCCGGAAAACCTTGAAAATATGCCCGTCGATTACCTTGACAAAATCGCACTGCTGACAAAGCACGAAAAGGTTGTCGCGATCGGCGAAACAGGTCTTGATTATCACTGGGACATTCCCAAGCCGCTGCAGCTCCGCGTTTTCGAGGAGCAGATTAAGCTTTCGCTCGAGCTTGATATGCCGCTGGTTGTTCACGACCGCGAAGCTCACGGCGACACCTTTGAGCTGCTGAGAAAATACAGACCCAAGGCGCTTGTGCACTGTTTTTCGGGCAGCGTTGAGCTTATGCGCGAGGCTGTAAGACTGGGCTGTTACATAAGTCTGGGCGGAGTTGTAACCTTTAAAAACGCGAGACACAGCGTAGAGGTTGCTTCCGAAATTCCGCTTGACCGTCTTTTGCTTGAAACCGACGCGCCGTATATGGCTCCCGTTCCCTTTCGGGGAAAGCGCTGCGACAGCTCGATGATTACCTTCGCCGCCGAAAAAATCGCCGGACTTCGGGGCTGCGAAACACAGCAGATTTTGAATATCACAAAACAAAATTGCCTGGATTTCTACGGCATTATACTATAATATAGCATAAATAAAACAGACAAAGGTATGTTGTCTGTTTTATTATTTGTAAAATATTTGTCAAAATACCCGATTTTTTCTTTTTGTACACCTCTTTTTTACACCGTAATTTAAAAATTTTTGGTATTTTTTATAATCAATTGAAATGCTTTGTATTTTATAGTATAATTAAGGTTGAAAATTTGCGCACATATATTATTTGCCTTTTAAACCACAATTATTTTGGGAGTGATTAAACCGCATGGAATTTTCTTTTAAGGATATACCGCGTATCATCAGGAAAAACCTTATTTTAATTATTATTGTATCGGTAGTCGCGGCGGCGGGAACTTATTTTGCCACTGCGCTGCTTGTCGCGCCTACATACACATCCACCGTTAAGCTTTACGTTAACGCCCAGGTTAACGCGAAAACCAGCTATGAGGAACTCAATTCGCACAACTATGCCCAAAAGATGGTTGCGACTTACATTGAGGTTTTAAACACCAACCACTTTTACTCAAAGGTTGCCGACGAGCTGCCCGACGACTACAGCGCCGGATACCTTAAAAGTCTTATTCAGTTTTCCGAGGTTGCGGACACCGAGGTGTTCAGCGCTACTGTTTCGTGCAACGACCCTATTAAAGCCAAAACAATTGCCGACGCCGTAGCAAAGGTCGCTCCTCAAACAATCAAGGAGCAGTTTGAAAACAACGCAAGCCTTAAAATTGTTGACGAAGCCCAGCTCCCCAAGGCTCCCACGGCTCCCAGTCCCGCAAGAAACGCGGTTATCGCGTTTATCGGCGGTTTGATTATCAGCCTTATTATTGCTTTCGCAAGGGATTATTTTGACGTAAAAATCAAGTATAACAACGATATGACTGTGCTTTGCGGCTTGCCCGTGCTTGCGGCAATTCCCGAATTCAACACCGACGCAAAGGACTCCAGGGACAAAAAAAGCGACAACGGCAAATCACAAAAAGAAAGAGCGGAGGCGTAAGATATGTTTAAGAAAAAAAAGAACAAAAAGTCCGGAAACCAGAACATTAATTCCGACGCTTTAAATTTTTTAATCAGAGAGTCTTACAAAACCGCGAGAACCAACATTGACTATTCGATTATTAAAAAAGGCTGTAAAAAAATTATTTTTACAAGCTCCTCAAAGGGTGAGGGAAAAACCCTTTCGTCCGTAAATATCGCGTCCGCGCTGGCTCAGCAGGTTGACACAAAGGTTATTTTGGTTGAATCCGACCTTCGCCGTCCGCACGTGCACCTCGCGCTCGGACTTGCTCCGTCGCCGGGAATCACAAACTGCCTTAACGGCGAATGTGAGCTTGAGGATATTATTAAGCCCACTCATCTTGAAAACCTGTCGGCAATTTGCTACGGCGCAATCCCCCCGAACCCTTCCGAGCTTTTGGCGAGCGATTCGATGAGCGAGCTGATTAAAAAGCTTGAAAAAGAATACGACTACATTATTTTCGACGCTCCGCCGATTGCGGTAGTAATTGACGCGGTGCCCATTATTAAACACACAGACGGGGTTGTGCTTATTGTACGCAACAACTCTACAACATACCCCCAGCTTAACAAAACCATTGACATCATCAACCGCTCGGGCGGCAAGGTTTTGGGCGTAATTGTCAACCGCGTAAAAGCCGATGACACCAGAAGCGGCAAACGCGGCTACGGCTACGGTTACGGCTACGGCTACGGCTATTAATTAAGAGATTTTTTGGAGATTATTGGAGATTATTGGAGATTATTATGGATTCAGCAAGTTATTTAACAACTGAATGCCGCGAAAAACCACCTGCTAAAAGATTGTACCGATTTATAAAAAGAGCATTTGATATTATTTGTTCACTGATAGCCCTTATACTGCTGTCACCGGTATTTTTGATTATCGCGCTTTGCATTAAAGCCGGCGACAAAGGTCCCGTGATTTTTTGTCACGGCAGAATAGGCAAAAACGGCCGCAATTTTAAGCTTTACAAATTCAGAAGTATGGTTACAAACGCGGAGGAGCTGATTGAGCAGTTCACGCCTGAACAGCAAGAGGAATTTCAGAAAAACTTTAAGCTCGAAAACGATCCGAGAATTACCAAAATCGGTAAATTTCTGAGAAAAACCAGTCTTGACGAACTGCCTCAGCTTGTCAACATTTTAAAGGGAGATATGTCGATTGTGGGCCCCCGCCCCGTCACCGAAGAAGAAACCCTGATTTTCGGTTCTTACCGCGACTTAATGCTGAGTATGCGCCCCGGGCTTACCGGTTACTGGGCGGCGTACGGCAGAGGTGACACCACCGGTTACCGCCGCAGACGCGCAATGGAGGTTTACTACGTTAGATATTGTTCAATTTGGCTGGACATAAAAATCATCTTCAAAACCGTCGCTACTGTTTTGAAGGGAAAAGGTTCGGTCTGATTTTTCTGCAAACGAGATTATTGAAAAGGAAGATAGATTTATGAAGGCTGTTATTCTTGCAGGCGGTTTCGGCACTCGGATTTCGGAAGAATCGCAGTTCAAGCCGAAGCCTATGATTGAAGTAGGCGGAATGCCCATGCTCTGGCACATTATGAAGCTCTACTCGTTTTACGGCGTAAACGATTTTGTGATTTGTGCAGGTTACAAACAGCACACGGTAAAGGAATGGTTCGCCGACTACTTTTTGCACACCTCGGACATTACGTTTGATTTTACTCAGGACGATAAAGTAATAGTTCACAACAAGCGCGCCGAAAAATGGAAGGTAACCGTTATTGACACAGGTCTTAAAACCATGACCGGCGGCAGACTTAAACGCATAGCGCCGTATCTTGACGACGGACCGTTTTTTATGACCTACGGCGACGGCGTGTCCGACATCAACATAAACGACCTGCTTATGTTCCACAAGTGTCACGGCAGGCTTGCCACAATGTCGGCTGTTAAGCCCGAAAGCCGCTTTGGAACTATTGATTTGGAAAAAAACGGAAAGGTTAACGCTTTCCGCGAAAAAAGCGACGCCGATTCCGGTTACATTAACGCCGGATTTATGGTGCTCGACAAAAAAGTACTTGATTATATTGACGGCGACAAAACCATGTTTGAGCGCAAGCCCATGGAAAGGCTCGCGGCGGACGGCGAACTGATGTGTTTCCGCCACGACGGATTTTGGCAGTGTATGGACACCCTGCGCGACAAAAACAGGCTTGAGAATTTATGGGAAAGCGGAAAAGCTCCGTGGAAGGTATGGGAAGACTAATGCAGAATTTTTACAGCGGAAAAAGAGTATTTATAACCGGTCACACCGGATTTAAGGGAAGCTGGCTTTGCAAAATGCTCAGCTCAATGGGCGCTAAGGTTACAGGCTACGCGCTTGAACCCTCAACCGACCCGAGCCTTTTTAAGCTTGCCGGTATTGAAAGCGAAATCACCTCGGTTACGGGCGATGTACGCGACTTTGATTCACTTAAAAAAGCCTTTGACAAGGCCAAACCCGAGATTGTTTTTCATCTTGCGGCTCAGCCGCTTGTGCGCGAAAGCTACAACAATCCCGTATATACTTACGAAACGAACGTTATGGGCACGGTAAACCTTTTGGAATGTGTAAGGCAAAGCACCTGTGTTAAATCGGTTGTTAACGTCACCACCGACAAGGTTTACGAAAACAAGGAGTGGCAGTGGGGCTACCGCGAGAACGAGCGTCTTGACGGCTTTGACCCTTACTCAAACTCAAAGAGCTGCAGCGAGCTTGCTACCTCTGCCTATAAGCGTTCTTTTTTTGCGAATAATTCGGTTGCAATCTCAACCGCAAGGGCAGGAAACGTTATCGGCGGCGGAGATTTTTCGTCAAACCGCATTATTCCCGACTGCGTAAGAGCACTGCAATCCGGAAAAAACATAACCGTGCGCAATCCTCACTCAACACGCCCTTACCAGCACGTTATTGAGCCGCTTTACGCTTATTTGCTTATCGCCAAGGCTCAGTACGAAAACCCGGAGCTTGCAGGCAGCTACAACGTCGGACCCGATGACGTTGACTGCGTTAACACCGGCAAGCTGGTTGACCTTTTTGTTCACCTCACGGGCGGAAAAATAAAGCGTGTTGACAAATCAGAGGCAAATGCTCCTCACGAAGCAAATTTTCTTAAGCTTGACTGCTCAAAGATTAAATCCGCGCTCGGCTGGAAACCGCGCTGGCACGTTTCCGAAGCTGTTGCCAAAACCGTTCTTTGGACGCTTATTTGGCTTGACGGCGGAAACACGGGCAAGGTTATGGACAGACAAATTAAAGAATATTTTGAGGGATAAACAATGAAAAAAGCGATTGTAACAGGCGCTAACGGCTTTGTAGGCTCAAACGTTTGCAAAAAGCTTTGCGAAAACGGTGTTGAGGTTACCGCCGTAATCAAGGACGAAAACGAAAACATTGACAACATCAAATCTCTTAGCAAGCTGAGCGTTGTTTTCTGCGATTTGGACAGCATAGAATCTCTGACAGAGAAAATCAGCGGCGCAGATTATGACGTCTTTTACCACTTTGCGTGGGTAGGCTCGGCGGGCCCCTTACGCTGTGACGAGGAAATTCAGCTTAAAAACGCGCTTTGGACAGCAAAGGCTCTTCGCACCGCCTGCAAGCTGGGCTGCAAAAAGTTTGTAAACGCGGGCTCTATTATGGAAAAGGAAACCTACACCGCCGTTTACACTCAGGACAGCACCCCCGGACTTCCCTACATCTACGGCGCGGGCAAGCTTGCGGCAAGGGCAATCTGCAAGCCCATAGCCAATTCGCTTGACATTGACCTTTGCTGGGCTGTAATTACAAATGCTTACGGCGCAGGCGAGTTTTCGCCGCGCTTTGTCAACTCAACAATAAGAAAAATAATCGCCGGCGAGCCGCTGCAGTTTACCGCGGCAACCCAAAATTACGATTTTATATATATCGACGATGTTGCGTCAGCTTTTTACGCAATCGGCGAACACGGAAAACCCAACCGCGAATACACAATCGGAAGCGGCAACGCGCGTCCGCTGAAGGAATTTATTATTGAAATGCAGCAGGCGCTTGCACCCGAAGCCGTGCCTGTTTTCGGCGACATTCCCTTTACGGGAGTTAATATGCCGCTTAGCGCGTTTGACACAACCGCGATTAAAGATGATTGCGGCTTCACCCCGTCAATCAGCTTTGCCGAAGGAACAAAGCTGACCATGGACTGGATTAAATCAGTAGATTAAGTTATTTGGGAGGGAAACAAATGGTATCTCCGTTTGAATTTTGCGGCACTGACTTCGAAGGCGCTTATCTTATTAAGCCCTTTTGCGCCACCGACGTTCGCGGCGCGTTTATAAAGGATTATTCAAAGGAAATTTTTGAGGCTCAGGGCATAAAGCACGACCTTGCCGAGGTGTTCTACACCGTTTCCCACAAGGGCGTAATTCGTGCCCTTCATTTTCAGCGCGTTCACGAGCAGGCAAAGCTTGTGCGCTGTGTAAAGGGCAGGGTTTTTGACGTTATTGTTGACCTTCGTCCCGAATCCCCCACCTTCAAAAAATGGCAGGGCTTTTATTTAAGCGGTGAAAACCGTTTTGAACTGCTTGTTCCCGAACACTTCGCTCACGGTTATTTGGTGCTCGAGGACAGCATTGTAAGCTACAAATGCGGCGAAAAATTCTACGGCGAATTTGACGACGGTATAATGTTCAACGACCCGGAGCTCGGCGTAGAGTGGCCTATGGACGAAATAGGCGGCATTGAAAACCTGATTATTGCCGACAAGGATAAAAACCTGCAAAGCTTCAACGAATATAAGGAAAGATATTTAGACATATGAATATAGTTTACTCAAGCTCGGACAGCTACGCTCCCGTAATGGGCGTGTCGCTGTTTTCGCTGCTAAAAAACAACGCGGATTCTGACGAGCTAAATATATACATTATCGACAACAGCATCAGCGAAGAAAACAAGCAAAAGGTTATTTCTATGTGCAGAGATTTTAACCGCGAAGTAACCTTTATTCCGATTGCCGACATTGAAAAGCTTGTGGGAACAGACATCGATGTAGGCAGATGGAACATCAGCACCTTCGGCAGACTGTTTTACGGAAGCCTGCTTCCGCAAAGCGTTGAAAAGGTTATCCACGTTGACTGCGACACCATGGTAATGTCGTCCCTGGAGCCGTTGTGGAACACAGACATCGAAGGCAAGGCGGTTGCCGGAGCGCTTGAATGTATCGGAGACAGCTACAAAACCGAGATAGGTATGGATAAGGACGATATTTATATTAACGCCGGAAATATTATGCTTAATTTAAAGTATATACGCGAACAAAAGCTTGAAGAAAAATTCAAGAGCTTTATTGCCTCGCACAGCCGGCTGTCGTTTATGGATCAGCCTGTTTTAAACGCCTGCACCTCAAACGGCGAAAAGCTGGTTGTTGACTTGCGTTACAATTTGTATTCGCTGGTTTACTATTTAAAATATAAAAATGTTTTAAAAGCAAAGCGTGTGTCACATTATTATACCGACAAGGAAGTTGCCCTTGCCAAGAGAAATCCGTGCATTGTACATTTTACCACCTGCTTTATGGACGGAACACGTCCGTGGATTGAGGGTAATGAGCATCCGCTTATAGGACAGTACCTTGATTACCGCGCGCAGTCGCCGTGGGCGGACGAACCGCTATGGAAGGATGACCGCGGTAAGGTTAAACGGTTTGGAGGAGCAATGTTCAACAAGCTTCCCCAAGGGTTTGTCGCCGCGTCAATCGGCACGGTTCACGATGTGGTTGTTCCGCTGAAAAACAAAATATCAGGTAGGTGAAAAATGGGTATTTTCATTATTAAAACAGGCGTATTTATCAGAGCGCGCCTCAGAAAGCTTTTTTATAAATTAGTTTACGGCAAACAGATTTCCTTCGGAAAAAGCTTTAGTTTTCGCCGTAATTTTATTCTGTATATAGAAAAAGGCGGAAGCGTCGAAATCGGAGAAGACAGTTTTTTTAACAACAACGTTTCGATAAACTGCCTTGAAAAAATCAAAATCGGCAAGCGTTGTTTGTTTGGCGAAGGCGTTAAGCTTTACGACCATAACCACCGTTTTCGTGATTTGACAAAATCAATCCCCGAACAGGGCTTCACCACAAAGCCCATTACAATCGGAGACGATTGCTGGATTTGCAGCAACGTAACTATTCTTCAGGGTGTAACCATAGGCAACCACAGCGTAATCGGCGCTAACTGCCTGGTTTACAAGGATGTTCCGCCGCACACTATTGTCAAAAGCGGCGCGGGAATGACTATGGTACCCATTGAACCAAAGGGAGAGTAATATGGAACCGATAAGAGTATTGCAGGAAGACGTAATAATGGGCGCCGGCGGAATCGAAGCTTTTTTGATGAACGTATACCGCCATATTGACCGCGAGGCGCTTCAGTTTGACTTTATGGTACACCGCGAGGAGGAAGGCTGTTACGAGGAAGAAATCAGACAGCTCGGCGGAAAAATTTACCGCACTCCAAAGTTCAACCCGTTCAATATGCCTGCCTTTCGAAACGGAATCAAGGATGTTATAAAAGCGCATCCCGAATACAAGGTCATTCACTGCCACACCGAGCTGAACCTTTGGCCGCTGCGTTACGCGCACCAGCTTGGGGTTCCCGTAAGAATAGCGCACCGCCACAACGCCAAAACAAAAATGAACCTAAAGCATTTTTTCTTTTTATATGAAAGAATGTTCATTAAGCGCCACTGCACCGATATGTTTATGTGCTCAAAGCCTGCAGGCGAGTGGGCTTACGGCAAAAAAGCGGTTGAAAGCGGCGAGGTTAAGCTTATTAAAAACGGAATTGAAACCGAGCGTTTCCGCTTTGACGAAAATGTTCGCGCCGAGGTTCGCCGCGAGCTTGGAGCCGGAGACAAAATTGTCGTAGGCCACGTGGGCAGGTTCGACGTTCCGAAAAACCACACCTTTTTAATAGATATTTTTGAACAGATTCACCGTCAAAACCCCAACACCATACTGGTAATGGCAGGCGAGCAGCAGGGTCCGATTATGGATAATATGAAGGCCAAGGTGGCAAAGCTCGGACTGACAGACTGCGTGCAGTTTTTGGGTATGAGACGTGACGTAAACCGCATTTATCAGGCGCTCGACATCTTTATTTTCCCTTCTCTTTGGGAGGGACTTCCCCTTACGGGAATAGAAGCCCAAACCTCGGGCTTGCCCGTACTTATGAGCGACGTTATTGCCGACGAAACCGTGGTAACGCCCAACGTAAGCCGCCTTTCGCTCAATCTTGACGCCTCGCAATGGGCAAGCGCCGCTTTGAAAAAGCTTGACGGCTACAAACGCGCGGACTGCTCCGCTACCGTGGCAGACGCGGGCTTTGACATTCGCACAACCGCGGAGTTTTTGCAGGCGTTTTACATTGAGCAGACTTTAAAGGCAAGACGCGAACAAAAAAACAAATAAGGTGAAGCTATGCAGCTTGTATCAGTAATTATCCCTACCTACCGCGGAGCGGACAAAATTTGCCGCGCGGTAGACAGCGTATTAAACCAAACATATCAAAACATTGAAATTATTGTTGTTGACGACAACGGAAAAAACACCGCCGAGCAAAAACAAACCGAGGGTGAAATGCAGCGTTACGCCGGCAACAGCAAGGTAAAATACATTGCACATTCCGTGAATAAAAACGGTTCCGCGGCAAGAAACACGGGAATCGCCGCGTCCTCCGGCAGTTTGCTTGCGTTTTTGGACGATGACGACGCGTTTTTGCCGGAAAAAACCGCTGTGCAGGTTAAAAAGTTTGACAGCCTTTCAGATGATTACGGGCTGATTTACGGCTCGTTTAAGGAACAGATTTCCGACACCGCGTCGCGAGATATTTTCGCGGACAGTTCAGAGGATTTCCTGTATAAATTCCTGTGCAACGAAACCATCGCCTGCTCAAGCACGGTAATGATAAGGCGTTCGGTTCTTGATAAGGTAAAGGGCTGGGATGAAACGTTCTTCAGACACCAGGATCTGGAATTTTTCGCGAGAATCGCGTTTGAATACAAGGTTGACTGCGTGCCGGAGCTTTGCGTTGAAAAATTCAAGCTCGACCGCAATATGCCCAAGGGCAAAAAATATGAGGAATACCGTTTGTATTATCTTGAAAAAATGCGCCCTATAATAGAAACCTTTTCTCCGAAACGGCAAAAGCGGCTGTACAATATTCACTATACCGAAATAGGAAAGTGCTACATTAAAGAAAAGCAATTAGGCGAAGCGATGAAGTGGGCGTTTAAAACCTCTAACCCGCTGAAAACCCTGTTCGTTTTCGCCAAAGACGGGGTGGCATATGTTACGCGAAAAAAGTAGCAGAGGTACTAAACCAAAAGCTTTAGACCGCGACGAAGTAGTTATAAAGCTGAACAGTATGCTTGTTGCGTTGATGATTTCGGCTAACCTGCTTACGGAGGTATTAGTTCGTTATCCTATTTTTAAAAACCTTCCGAACAATATGACTGTTCTTGCCGCGGCGCTTGCGCTTGCCACGGCAAAGGTGTTTTATACGCGTAAATTTTCGGTTTTGCTGCCCACTATGATAATGGCGGTGTATGTTGTGCTTTGGTACCTATACACCCTGCTGTTTCATTACAACGACACACGGCTTGAACCGTTTCAGTTCATTATTTACGCGATTGTACCCATTTACGCAATCAGCCAAAAAGCAAACGGCGAGTATGTGCTGCGTTATATTTTGTATTTGGGATTTCTTTCGATTCCCGTTGTTCAATCGTTCTTTGTACTCTTGTATGAAAATATCAACCAGGGTAACCTTCAAAACATTTACACAATTTTGATTATCCTGACCGCAGCAATAATCCACTTTGCGCTTTACCGCAAAAAGTCCAACATTGTCATAAAGCTCGCGTATATTTACAGCATATATATTCTGATTAACATACTGATGTACGCGAACCGCGGCGCTATTTTGTGCCTGCTTTTCTGCATTACTATTCTGATAGTAAACAGCTACAGCAACGAAGAACGCCGCCCTCTTACCAAAAAGAATATTGTCATAATATCGGCGCTGATTTTCTTCGGCGTTTTAACCGTGCTGTTCTTAATGCCCATTTTGTATTTTCTTCAGGACACATTATACAGCATCTTCCATTCGGTACCAAGCTTTATTTCAAAAATGATTATATACATAGAGCTCGGCGACATAAGCGACGGACGCGGCGTTATTGACAGCTTTTCAATTAGCAGCATCGCAAAGCATCCGTTTTTCGGCTACGGCATCAAAACATTCCAGGCGGTTGCCGAAAGGGAAGCAAACCGTTCGTGGCCGTATCCGCACCAGTATATTTACCAACTTCTGTTTGAGGGAGGAATTGTGTTCGGGCTGCTGCCTGTTTACCTCAGCCTTTCCCTCACCGCAAAAACATTATTCAGACGCATTGCCACAAAAAACGAGTTTGCTCTTTGCTGCATCTTAGTTTGCGTCACACTGCCCAAGCTTCTGTTTTCAACCGACGCGTGGACTTCGGCTTCACTGTGGATGCTCATAACCTACTCTCTGATTTATATTTTTAAAACCCGCTTTAATAACTCGCCCGGTACAAGGCTGACGGCAAAATACGGAGGTTAAAATGTCTTTATATAAAATTGCGTATCCTGATATTCCGAATATGGGCGACCTTATTAACAAGGATATGCTCGAGGAGGTTTTTTCAATCAGCGTAAAGCAGGCTGATTTAAAAAACTGCAACCTGATAGCAATCGGCTCCGCGCTCGATCAGCTTTTTAAATCGTCCGATTTTAAAACAAGGATGAAGCAAAAGGCTATTACAGCGCTCAACAACAACGTTCACATTTGGTGTTCGGGCTTTATACGCGAGAACCTTCGCGGAACATCCGACTTAATTTACAGAAATATTCATGTACATTCGCTCAGAGGAGAGCTTACGCGCAAGCGTATGGAGGAATACACCGGCAATAAATACGATGTTCCGCTGGGTGACGGCGGACTGCTGGCTCAGCGCTGGATTGGCTGCTTTCCCGAAAAAAAGTACAGCGTAGGAATTATTCCGCATTTCAAAGAGCAGGAAAACCCCAACGTAAAAAAGCTGCTTGAAGCATACGAAAACACCACACTTATCAATCTGCGTGACAAGCCCAAGGATGTAGTAAAAAAAATAGGCGAATGTGAGGTTATCATCTCAAGCAGTCTGCACGGACTGATTGTCGCGGACAGCTTTCACATTCCGAATATTCATATGACGCTGGACAACAAAATGTTCGGCGACGGTTATAAATACCGCGACTATTACTCTGCGTTCGGGCTTTCACACACTCCGTTTGACTGCGCCGGCGGCGAAATCCCCTCGCTTTCAATGATTAAAAACAGCTATCCGGTAAGCGCCGACGCCGTTGAGGAAAAAAAGGACGCTTTGTTTAACGCTTTCCCAAAGCTGTAAAAAGGACTTGCCATATATGAAAGAGATGTCTAACAGCAAGCAAATGACTGTTAATATGATTGCGGCGGTTGTTTCGTTTGTAATCAACACCGGAATCAACTTTATACTCACCCCTATTTTAGTACGCGAGCTCGGAAGCGACACCTACGGCTTTATCGGGCTTGCGAACAACTTTGTTCAGTATGCGACAATTGTAACCGTAGCTCTGAATTCAATGTCGGGAAGGTTTATTTCAATTGAATACAACAAGGGCAATATAGAAAACGCTTCAAAATATTTCAGCTCCGTGCTTATTGCCGATATGTTCCTTGCCGCGGTAATGCTTTTGGTTTCGGCTGTTGTTGTGCTTAACCTTGACAGCCTTCTGCAAATCCCTCCGGGCTTGGAATCAGCGGTTAAGCTGACCTTCGCAATTACCTTTATAACCTTTATTTTAAGTATAGTCACCGCTATATTTACCACCGCCGCATTTGTAAAAAACCGGTTGTATCTCAATTCGATTCGCGACATAATCGGAAACGCGATTAAGGTTATCATTATTTTGGTGCTTTTCTCGTTCTTCCCAGCAAAGCTCTACTTTTTGGCTGTGGCTTCTCTTGCCGCGGGAATATTCCTTCTTGCCGCTAACATCACAGTTAAACGCAAAATTTTACCCGATGTTAAGATGAATCCCAAGCTTTTTGATATGTCTTATGTTAAGACTATCCTTTCATCGGGAATTTGGAACTCCATTACAAACCTAAGCAATGCCCTTAACACAGGACTTGATCTGTTGATTTGCAACCTGACTCTCGGTCCGGCCCCTATGGGACTACTGTCAATTTCGGTAACGGTTCCGCATTGCATAAGTCAGCTTATAACCACGCTTGCCAATATTTTTACGCCGCGTTTTACAATCCTGTACGCCAAGGACTTAAAGGAAAAGCTGGTCGAAGAGGCAAAATACTCCCAAAAAATCGTAAGCCTTATTATGTCGGTTCCTTTGGCAGGCTTTATTGCTTACGGCGTAGATTTTTATAAGCTGTGGCAGCCCACCAAAACCCATGATGAAGTGTTTCTTATTTGGGTACTGACGGTGCTTGCGTGTATTTCATACATCTCAATGTGTCACACGCGCACGCTTTATCCGCTGTTTACCGTGTGTAACAAGCTTAAAGCAAATGTGCTTGTATCCCTTGTAATCGGAGTTGTGACCGTAGGCAGCGTACTCCTGCTTATCCACTTTACTCCGCTGGGAGTATACGCGATTGCCGGAGTAAGCTCGGTGCTGCTCTCGCTAAAATCTATGATTTTTGTTCCGCTTTACGCTTCACACATCCTGAATGTTAAAAAAACTGTTTTCTATCCCACCATAATCAGAGGCTGGATTTGCTTCGGCGTTTTGTGCGGACTGTTTTATGCCGTAAGCCTGTTCTTCCACGCCAAAAGCTGGCTTAGCTTCCTAATCATTTGCCTTGTTTCCGGCTTAATCGGATACATTATCTCGGTTCCGCTCATTCTTTCCAAAAGCGAAGTCGCCAGACTTAAAACAAAGCTTGTTTCCAAGTTAAAAAAAGCAAGGTGACAGTTATGACCAACAACCCGTATTTTACTGTTTTTACTCCGGCCTATAACCGAGCCGCCACACTCCCGAGGGTATTTGAAGCGCTCAAAAATCAAACCTTCGGCTCATTTGAATGGATTGTGGTTGACGACGGTTCTTCCGACAACACAAGCGAAGTGCTCGATTCCTTTTGCGCCGAAAACCCCGGCTTTCCCGTAAGATGTTACAGTCAGGAAAATCACGGTAAGCATATCGCAACCAACTTTGCGGTCAGTCAGGCAAAGGGCAGGTTTTTCATAACGCTTGACTCGGATGATTCATGCGTACCCGAGGCTCTTGAAGTATTTAAGTCTGAATGGGAAAAGGTTCCCGAAGCTTTAAAGCCGTCGTTAAAGGGAATTTCGTGCCGCACCTGCAACGAACAGGGAAAGCTTAACGGAAATCCGCTTCCAAAACCGTACTTGGACACAAACGACCTTGATTTACGGTTTAAATACAAAATTGAGGGCGAGCTTTGGGGAATGACAAAGCTTGAAATTCTTAAATCGCACCCGTATCCGGATGTTGAAGGGCTTCACTTTTATCCCGAAAACATTTTGTGGAACAACATCGGCAGAGAATACAATACGCGCTTTATTGACCGCGCGCTGAGATTATACATTAATGACCAGGAAAATGCCGTAACAAACGGCAGCAACACCGCGTTTAAAGAAACAATTTATATGCGCAGGCACTTTATAAACGAGTGCTGGGATTACTTTCGCTATGACCGCAGGTTCTTTATTAAGCAGATAATCGGTCTGTCGCGTGACGGTTCGCTGTGCAATATGAGCTTCGGCGAAATTATGGCGGTTCCCGACTCCTTTGGGAAAAAGCTGCTGACTCTGCTGACCTACCCTGCCGGAAAAATCATTTCAAAACGGTAAGCTAAATTTTTACAAAATCAGAGGTAACCTATGAAAAAAACAGGAATTATGACCTTTCACCGTGCGCTGAACTACGGCGCGGTATTGCAGGCTTACGCGCTGCAGCAAACTATTACAAAGCTTGGCGCCGATTGTGAGCTTGTAGACTATATATGCCCGAAAATCACTCACGATTACAAGCCCTTCCGCGTTGAAAAAAACGGCTTTGCCAAATCGTTCGCAAAAAGCGTGGTAATGTGCCGCAGAAGAGCTAAACGCGCTAAAGCCTTCCGCCCGTTTTTTGATAATTATCTTGTAAAAAGCAAAATCTCATACACACCCGAAACATTAAAGCAGGCAAACTCTGAATATGATGTTTTCATCACCGGAAGTGACCAGGTGTGGAGCCCACGCTGCGTCGGCTTTGACCCGGCATACTTTTTAACCTTTGCCGAGCCGCGTAAAAAGTATTCCTATGCCGCAAGCTTTGCCGTGAGCGAGCTTCCCGCTGAACAAATTGACGAATACAAAAAAAGGCTTAGGGATTTTCAGCAGTACTCGGTACGCGAAAAAAGCGGCGAAAAGCTTGTCAGGGAACTCACAGGCAAAACCGCAATGACTCATTTGGATCCCTCGCTTTTGCTCAGCCGTGAGGAATGGAGCAAAATCGCGGTTAAAAAACTTGACAAGCCCTATATTTTAATATTTTCCGGCAATCCGCCCTACGAGCTTATTAACAGCGCGTTGAAGCTTGCGGAAGAAAAAGGTCTGCCTATTTATCAGCTTTGGGACGCGCCAAAATTAAAAAAATCCGCTGTTGAACACATTGTAGCTCCCACTGTTGAGGAATTTGTCGGATATTTTAAAAATGCCGAATATGTTTTCACGAATTCCTTCCACGGAACCGCTTTCTCGGTTATTTTCAACAGAAATCTTTTTGTGGAGTGCAAGCACAGGGCAGGCAAGAACATTCGAGCCGAGGAGCTCTTGAACTCAGTCGGAATTAAGCGTGACATAAGCGAGGTCGGATTAACCGAAACCCCGATAGACTGGAACGACGTTAACCGCAGAATAAAGGATTTACAGTTCGATTCGCTCGAATACCTTAAATCGGTTATTGAATAGGAGAAGCTTATGATTCTGTTTGACCTGCCGTCAAAATGCTGCGGATGCACCGCCTGTATGTCTGTATGTCCCAAAGACGCAATCAGTATGGAACCGGACAGCGAAGGGTTTTATTATCCAAGCATTGACGACGCCAAATGTGTTAATTGCGGAAAGTGCAAAAGAGTATGCAGTTTTCAAAACGGTTATAACAAAAACAACGTCCTTGAAGCGTTCGCCGTAAAACACAGCGACGAAAAAACACGCCTTACAAGCCGAAGCGGCGGCGTATTTATATTAATTTCCGACGCGGTTTTGGAAAGCGGCGGAAGCGTTTACGGCGCAGCATTTAACGATGACTTTTCTGTCAGCCACCGCCGCGCGGTGACAAAAGAGGAACGCGACGCTTTTAAAGGTTCAAAATACGTTCAAAGCAACCCTGAAAAAACTTTTTCTGAGGTAAAAAAAGATTTGGAAGCCGGAAAGCCTGTTGTTTTTTCGGGTACAGGCTGTCAGGTCGGCGGACTGCTGGGCTTTTTAAAAACCACACGCACGCCTCTTGACAAGCTTTACACCGTCGATTTGGTTTGTCACGGCACACCCTCAAACAAGATTTGGCTCGACTTTTTAAACTATACCAGAAAAAAAGCACATGCAGAACGTGTGACAAACGCCGATTTCCGCGATAAAAGCTTTGGCTGGGCTCCGCATTACGAAAGCGTATGGACTGACGGCGAAAAACATTCCTCAAAGGATTACGCTATGCTTTTCTACGCCAATCACGTTTTAAGGCCTTCATGCTATCAGTGCATTTACACCAACTGCAACAGACCGTCGGACTTCACACTTGCGGACTTTTGGGGAATTGACAACATTGTTCCCGGTTTTAACGACGACAAGGGAGTATCGCTTTTATTCGTCAATACCCAAAAGGGAAAAACACTTTTTGACAGCGTGAAAAGCGGCTGTGAAATCGCTGAGGTCGATCCGCAAAAATGCGTTAAGCCAAATCCCAACCTGCACAGAACAAGCCCGAGACCATCTGACAGAGATGAATTTTGGAAGCTTTACCTTGATAAAGGATTTGACAAAACACTTAAAACCTATAAAAGAAAAATTTACGCTAAAAAGTTAAAATCTAAGCTGCATTTAGGCTGACAATAAATCCAATCTGTTTATAAAAAAGCGTGCGCACACGTGTGTACGCTTTTATTTTTGGGCTGTTTGTCGTATATTAAAAAAACGGGTAACTCCGCTGAGGAGTTACCCGAATTTTTATGCCTTATTTGCGGTTAAAATTAAGATATATTAATTTATCACCGGAAAATCAGTTTTAGAAACTTCAAGCTTACCTGTAACCTTATTAAAGGTAAAGCTGTAGGTGCCGCCTGTAGCGTTGAGTGTCAAGGGCTTTGAATAGAAGTTCTTGAGGCTCTTT
>ONLA01000022.1 GCA_900318495.1 uncultured Eubacteriales bacterium | reverse complement strand
CGTCAGTCCGTCTCATTCAAACACAATAAACCATTTCAGGGTTGATTCGTAATTGATACTAATTCCTGATAGAAAGTAGACTTATATTTTGCGAGGATATTTTTCGCAAGGCAAGGCGAAGGACGCCGCAAGGCTTGAGGTGCGGTCAAAATCTTTGATTTTGGGCACCGCACCCATACAACGGAGGCGCCTTGAAAGGACGACAACGCAGTATTGCGGAAAATAGAGCGCAAAGATTGGCTACTTTTTATTAGGTATTAGTATGAGTCAACCCTGATTTTTTTCGGCAAATCCGGTACAAAAAAAGCGCTGCGAAGAATAAAGCCTGCGGCTTTGGTTCCTTCACAGCGCCTTTGCGCCAATACTTAACAATAATTTATTAAATTATTCAGCCTGTGTCTCTGCCTCTTTAAGCTTTGCAAAGCACTCGCTGCAGTAATAGCTTTTGCCTTCCATGGGCTTGAAAGGAATTCTCGCGGGACCTCCGCACGCAGCGCAAACAGTGTCGTGATATTCTCTGCCTGCTTTTGCGGCGTTTTTGCGTGCCTGACGGCAGTCCTTACAACGCTGAGGCTCGTTTTCAAAGCCCTTTTCAGCATAAAATTCCTGCTCGCCTGCAGTGAAAACAAATTCGTTTCCACATTCCTTGCAAGTGAGTGTCTTATCTTCGTACATTGGTTTCTACCTCTCTTTGAAACTCAGATTTGTCCCTTTGGACATATATTTACACTGAACAAGTCAGTATAAGCCGCCTGCCTTGCGCCTAACCCTTTGAAGCGCGTTGTCAACGGATTTTTCGGGAATTCCGAGTTTTTGGGAGATAGCGCTGTAGCTTAACCCCGAAGCATACAGCATCAGCGTCTTATACTCCCTGTCGGATAACAGTGTTTTAAGCCTTGACTGCATTGCGCCAAGCTGTTCCCTGTCCATAATTAGCTGTTCGGGAGACTGAGCGTTGTCCTCGAGCTCCTCCGAAAGTCCGTCGATTTGAACCAGTGCCGAATCTGGCACGGTCTTTTTTGTGTTCATACGCCTGATAATAGATATAAATCTGCGTTCAACAACAACTGACATATATGTTTTAAAGGAACTGCCGCAACTATCGTCATAGCTCTTGCACGCCGACAAAAGACCAAGCAAGCCTTCCTGAACAAAATCGTTTTGTTCATAACCCTGCGCGCTGTACCTGCGCGCGATAAAACCGATTTTGCCAAGATATCGTCTTACCAGTTCGTCAAAGGCTTTTTGGTTGCCGTCACGGGTAAGCTCAGCCAACACTGAGTCGGACTGTGTCGCGTAAGCGTTTTGTTTTCTGCTCATACGCTCACCTCAACACAAGTAATCTATTATCTATAACAAAATTGTATTACATTTTTACCCAAAAGTCAATGAATTTTTATTTTTTCATTCATATTGCTATAAAACGAAGCAATTATTTATGCAAAATCAACATATCACTTACTAAGCTATATCCACATTTTCTATTGTATTGTTCAAAAAAACGTGATATAATATACAGAAAGGCAAAAAACACACACTGATATTTTCGGAGGGGCGTATGGTTATTAAATGCACAAGCTTTGGCTTAAACGGAATTGACGGCTACGCTGTTGAGGTTGAGGCGGCTATGCAGGCGGGACTTCCGGCGTTTGACCTTGTGGGACTGCCCGACGCCGCTGTTAAGGAAAGCCGCGACAGAGTTAAAACAGCGATGAAAAATTGCGGTTTGGCTATGCCTTCCGCCCACTTTATAGTTAATTTGGCGCCTGCCGACATAAAAAAAGAAGGTCCTGTGTATGATTTGCCGATTTTGGTTTCAATTATGGCTTTAAGCGGTTATATTCGCGCAAACGTTTCAAGGCTCGCGTTTTTGGGCGAGGTAAGCCTCGGAGGCGACGTGAGAGGAGTTAACGGCGTGCTTCCGATGACCATAAAGGCACGTGAATACGGTATCAAGAAAATATATGTTCCCGAGCAAAACGCCGGAGAAGCGGCGGTTGTTGACGGTATTGAGGTTTACGCTGTCAGCAATATAATACAACTTTGCGGAATTCTGAACGGCGAAACAGCCTGCGAACCGGTTAAAAGAGCAGTTAAAAAGGAACAGCCGGACAAACCCGCGGTGCCTGATTTTTCACAGGTTAAGGGGCAGTACGAGGCAAAGCGCGCGATGGAAATAGCCGCTGCCGGCGGTCACAATATTCTGCTTATCGGACCGCCCGGCTCGGGAAAAAGTATGCTTGCCAAGCGATTGCCCTCAATTTTGCCCGATATGACCTTTGAGGAAATGATTGAAACCACCAAAATACACTCGATTTCGGGCAATTTGCGCGGAGAAGGGCTGATTACTTCAAGACCCTTCCGTTCTCCGCACCACAGCGTTACGCCTGTGGGACTGGGCGGAGGAGGAACCGGCACGATACGCCCGGGCGAGGTTTCGCTGGCTCACAACGGAGTGCTGTTTCTTGACGAGCTTCCCGAATTCAGGCGCGGAGTGCTTGAAGTGCTGCGCCAGCCGATTGAGGACAGCAAAATTACCATTTCGCGCTCGGGACAAAACTGCACTTTTCCGTGCACAATAACCGTAGTCGCGGCGATGAATCCGTGCCCGTGCGGATATTACGGCGACCCCAACCACTCCTGCACCTGCTCTGAAAGCGCAATCAGCAGATATTTAAGCCGTGTTTCCGGTCCGCTGCTCGACCGTTTTGACATCCACGTTGAGGTGCCGGCAGTGAAGTTTGAGGAGCTTAGGAGCACCGAGGCCTCGGAAAGCTCGGCTGAAATCAAAAAACGCGTTAACGAAGCGCGCGCGGTTCAGCAGGAAAGGTACAAAGGCACCCCGACCACCTGCAACGCCAAAATTGACGCAGGGCAGTTTGAAAAATACTGTATTATCGACAGGGACGCCGAGCAAACCCTAAAGAACTCGTTTGAGAGCCTTAAAATGACCGCGAGAGCGTATGACCGCGTTCTTAAAGTGGCGCGAACCATTGCCGACCTTGAAAAAAGCGAGGTTATACAAACAGACCACGTTCTTGAGGCGGTTCAGTACCGCAGTCTTGACCGCAAATACTGGAGCCGCTGACACGGCTGAAATTATTGCAATTAAACGGAAAATATGTTACAATATATTTAAAATCAAACAGGAGGTATTTTTATGGAAATTACAAAGAATTCAATCATAGGCGACGTACTTGATCGGCACCCCGAAACCGCACAGCTCTTTTTGAGCATAGGAATGCACTGCCTCGGCTGTCCCGCTTCGCGCGGAGAGACTATCGAGGAAGCCTGCATGGTTCACGGAGCGGACGCCGACGCGCTTGTTGAGGCTCTTAACGGAGCTATTGCCTGATGAGCGGCAAAAGCCCGCAGCTTGACAACCGTCTTATGCTTTGCGCGAAATTTGTTCGCAAGGGCGCAAATTTGGCTGATATCGGCACAGACCATGCCTATCTTCCGGTGTGGCTGTGCCGTAACGGCATTTGCCCCCGCGCCGTTGCCGCCGACATCAATCCCGAACCGCTTGAACGCGGACGGAAAACCGTGGAGGAAGCCGGGCTGAGCGAGGTTATCAGTCTAAGGCTGAGCGACGGCTTAAAGCAGATTAAGCCCGAAGAAGCCGGCGACGTTGTTATAGCCGGAATGGGCGGCGAGCTGATTGCGAAAATTATCCTCGGCTGTGCTTTTTCGCGCGGCGGCGGCAGGCATTTTATTTTACAGCCGATGACAAAAAGCGAGGAGCTTATACGCGCTTTGTACGAAAACGGCTTTGAAATTAACGCTCAGGACTGCTGCAGGGCTTCGGGAAAATGCTACACGGTTTTATCGGTATCATACACAGGACTCACCCACACCGAGGATGAGCTTTTTTATTATACGGGCAAGCTTGACGCGTCCCTTCCCCTTCACCGCGAGTTTCTGCAAAACCACATTGCGCGCCTGCGCAAAAAAGCGCTTGGGGATGAGCATTACGCCGTGCTTGCCGGTAAATTAACCGAATTTATAAAACAAGGAAATTAATATGACTTCGATAAATGATATTTTAAATTATTTTGAAACCTTCGCGCCGCTTAATACGGCTATGGATTTTGACAACTGCGGACTGCTTGTAGGCAGCAAAGACACGAAAGTTACCAAAGCGCTTGTCGCTCTTGACATAACGCCGGACGTTGTCCGTGAAGCTGAAGGTCTGGGCTGCGGGCTGATTATCAGCCACCACCCGGTTATTTTTAACCCTGTAAAAAAACTGGACGCGCGGTCTGCGCCTTACCTTTTGGCAAGGTCGGGAATCGCGGCGGTTTGTATGCACACGAACCTTGACCTCGGCGAAGAATTCGGCGTTAACCGCTGCCTTGCCGAAGCGGTTGGGATTATAAACCCGGTTAAGTCCGCGCTCGGCGAATGTCTTATGACGGGCAAGCTTGAAAAGCCCTTAACCGCTGCGGAATTTGCCGCTAAGGTTAAGAAGGCATTAAGCTGTGACGGACTGCGCTACACCGACTGCGGAAAAACTCTTGAAACAGCCGCGGTTGCCTGCGGAGCCGGAGGCTCGGATATTTACGCTGCCGCCGAAGAAGGCGCGGATGTTTTGGTAACAGGCGAAATCAAGCACCACGAAATCAACGCGGCGAACGAAGCAGGCGTTGCAGTGGTTGACACGGGACATTTTAAAAGTGAAGATATTGTAATTTTGCCGCTTATAAAAAGACTTGAGGCGCAATTTCCCGAAATAACCTTTACAAAATCGAAAACTTACTCGGATAATATGAAATATCTTTAAAATATTATTGCATAAATGGTAACAAAATGGTATAATGATGTGTGACGTATGAAATAAACACACTATATATTGAGGTTTTATGAGAATCAGAAAGAAAAAATGGGCTGAGCCGGAGCTGAGCGTTTGCGGCTTTTATGTTAAAAACCCCGAAGAACACGCCGGACAGTGGAGCAAGGCTTTTAAAAAGGAACAGCCGCTTTACCTTGAAATCGGCTGCGGAAAGTGCGGCTTTGCCGGTCAGTTTGCGCTGAAAAATCCCGGTAAAAACATCATCGCGCTCGACATTAAGGTCGATATGCTCGGCGTTGGCAGAAGAACAATTGTAAAGCTTTTTGAGGAAAACGGAAGGTCTGCGGACGAAATCGACAACATACTGCTGGTTAAATACAACGTTGAACAGCTTGACAGGATAATAACAAAGGATGACAGGATTGAAAGCCTGTTTATCAACTTTTGCAACCCGTGGCCGCGCCCCAAGCACAAAAAGCGCAGGCTGACCTATTACAAAAAACTTGAGATGTACAAAAGCTTTTTGCAGCCCGGCGCGGAAATACGGTTTAAAACCGACGACGACGAGCTGTTTGAGGAAAGCCTTGAATACTTTGAACAAAGCGGCTACGAAATAACTTATTTGACGCGCGATTTGCACAACAGCGGCGTTACGGACAATATTATGACCGAGCACGAAAAAATGTTTTCGGACGAAGGCAAAAAAATCAAGTTTCTAACCGCTAAAATCAAACCCGTCAATCAGTGATCGGCTGATAAAATCAAATGATAAAATCAAACCGCTGAAAACAGGGAGGTGCGGCGTATCTTTACCGAAAAACTTAATATAAAAGCAATTGCCGCGCTGTGTCTTGCCATATGCTTTTTGACGGGCGGATGTCATTTTTCGGGAATCGGCGAAAACGATATGCTGCGTCCGCCGCGGACAACGGGCGACGAAGCCGAAATTGAAAACCTGATTTCCAAAACCGCGCCCTCGGGCTACACGCTGAAATATCCCAAAAGCGGAAACCACCGCAGCGCGATTGTTACAGCCGACCTTGACGGCGACGATGTTGACGAGGCTGTGGCTTTTTTCCGCGAAAAGGACAGCGTAACCGGAGTTCATATGCTGATTATGTACAAGGATGACGGCACGTGGAAGATTTCCTCGGATTTTGAAACCGAAACCGCCGACGTTGACTGCATTGAATTCACCAACCTTGACGGCAAGGGCAGTCAGGAAATTGTTGTGGGCTACGCCACCCTTACCCCAAACGTTAACTTTTTGACCTGCTACAGATATGACAGAGGTTCCACAACTACGATACAAACCGGCAGCTCAAACTATTCGGCGTTTTACTGCGGCAACCTTGACAGCAGCGGAAAAAGCAAGGTAATTACCCTAACGATTTTCTCCCCCGAAAACGAGGCCAGGGCGACTATGCTTGAATACGATGATGAAAAAGAAACGGTCTTTACCAAATCCTCGGTTTCGATGGATCCCAACGTAATCAAGTTTAAAAACGTGGCGTTTTCCGACCTCAGCGAAAACATTAAGGGCGTTGTGGTGGACGGAGCCTACACCTCGGGCGAAACCACTACTCAGGTAATTTACTTTAACAAGCAGCTTGACGTGCTGCGCAATCCTCTTAACTCGGAAAAGTCAGGCAACCCGACCAAGCGCTCAAGCACGGTGATTTCCGCCGACACCGACAACGATATGTACATTGAAATTCCCACGGTTAAATCGCTGCCGGAGGTTAAGGAGCAGGAAAAAAGCGTCGCGGCGGACTGCGTGACCTGGAACACCTTTGACACCAACACCGAAAAGCTTTCGCCCAAAAAGAAGGTTGCGGTGAATTACGGCTTCGGTTATTCAATCAAGCTTAACGAGAAATGGAAGCAGGACAGCTTTACCGCGCTTAACAGCGACAACGGCAAGCTGATGACCTTTTACAAGCTTGACAAGGGAAAGTTAGGCTCTAAGCTTTTTGAAATAAAGGTTATTGAAATTTCCGACTGGGATCAGGCAAAAAGCGACGAAAACGACGCGCTTATTTACAAGGACACGCGCTATGCCTACACCTTTAACAATATTGAAACCAAGGGCGATTTCGCCCAAACCGACGACCAAATAAAAACAGCGTTTTCGGTACTGAACGAAGTGGCCGTGTAATTACGGCTGTAAGCCTGTTATTTGAACAATAAACTTTTGATACTAATACCTAATAAAAAGTAAACAATCTTTGCGGTCTATTTTCCGCAATACTGCGTTGTCGTCCTTGCAAGGCGCCAGCCTTGCAGCGTCCTTCGCCTTGTCTTGCGAAAAATATCCTCGCAAAATATAAGTCTACTTTCTATCAGGAATTAGTATGAACTCTGATAAAATGGAGGAAATTAACATGAAAAAGATACTTGTATGCGAGGACGAAGCGGCTATCCGCGACTTTGTTGTTATCAACCTTACCCGCGCCGGCTACGACGTTGTTGAAGCCGACTGCGGTGAAGCCGCGCTGAAAAAATACGACGAAAACGACGGCGATTTTGACATTGCCATTCTTGACGTAATGATGCCCGGAATCGACGGCTTTCAGGTTTGCAAGGAGCTGAGAAACCGCAACGGCGGAATCGGAATTATTATGCTTTCCGCGAAAACCCAGGAGATGGACAAGGTAACCGGTCTTATGCTCGGCGCGGACGATTATGTGGCAAAGCCCTTTTCACCCAGCGAGCTTTTGGCGCGCGTTGACTCGCTTTACCGCCGCGTGGCGCTGGCGCAGTCGCACTCCGAAAACAACTTTAAGGAGGAGCTTACAAGCGGCGAATTCACCCTTAACCTTCGCAACCGCGCGCTGATGAAGGGCAACAAAATGATTGAGCTTACGCAGGTTGAGTTCCAGATTATGGAATATTTCTTCTCTAACCCCGGCGCGGCTCTTGACAGAATCGACATTCTTAACCACGTTTGGGGCGACGCTTATGTCGGCGAGGACAAAATCGTTGACGTTAACATCCGCAGACTGAGAATGAAGGTCGAGGACGAGCCCTCAAATCCCAAGCACATCATCACCGTATGGGGACTCGGCTACAAGTGGGATTCAGGTGAATAAACAGCAACGCTGACCGCTGACCGCTGAAACGAAAGGAGTGACAACAGTGTTTAAGGGCATTACCAAGCGTTGGATTTTGAACACGCTGAGCGTAATTATTACAATTATTGTATTCATTGTTGTCGCTTTAATTTTAATAGTAACCTATATGTTCCAAACAAGCGTTCAGCAAAGCCTCAGCAATACCTCCGCCGAGCTCAGCCTTGTGTTTTCGGGCTTTAAAAGCGACAGCTCAAACGACTTTTCGTCGGGCGCGCGCGATTATGTTGAAAACTTTGACAAAAAGGAACTGATGGGCGTTATGGTTTTAAACCAAAACGGCGCGGTAAATATGACCTCAACGGGCTTTCTCAATTATGAAAACGAGAAAATGACCGACTTTGACGAGGCAAAGCAAAGCCTTGACGGCTACGCCTTTTGGAACGGCAAGCTAAGCTCGGGCGAAAAGGCAATGAGCGTTACAAGAATTATTACCAACGACAACGGCGCGGTTGTGGGCGGAATCCGCTACATTGTATCAATGGAGCCCGTAAACAACAGCATTATGCTGATAAGCGTAATCATTGTTGCAGTGGGACTGGTGATTATCGCGCTGGTTATTATCCCGGGACTTATGTTTATACGCTCAATTGTACGCCCGATTCGCACACTGAGCGAAATTTCGGCGCAAATCGCGCAGGGCGATTTTACGGCGAGTGAAAAAATCGAACACAAATATGACGATGAAATCGGTGATTTGTGCGACGCGATAAGCGATATGTCAAAGGATTTGCAAACCACCGAGCAAATGAAAAACGACTTTATTTCAAGGGTTTCCCACGAGCTAAGAACTCCGCTGACCGCCATCAAGGGCTGGGCGGAAACCATGCAGCTCAGCGAGCAGGGCACTCTTGACCGCCGAACCTTTGACCGCGGTATGGGGGTTATTATTAAGGAAAGCTCGCGGCTTACAAGCATTGTTGAGGAGCTTTTGGATTTCGGAAGAATTCAAAGCGGACGAATGGTGCTGATTAACGAAAAAGTAGACATACTTGCCGAATTTGACGAAACTGTTTATATGCTGAAGGAACGCGCAATCGAGGAGGGAATCCACCTGCTTTATGACGAACCCGAGGCTGTTTATCCGCCTGTTTACGGCGACCGCAACAGGTTAAAGCAAGTATTTTTAAATATTCTCGATAACGCCATTAAATATACGCCTAAGGGCGGCGTTGTGGCGGCTCAGGTCATTTACTCAAAGGACGAGCCCGACGTAATTAAAATCATCGTTACCGATTCGGGCTGCGGAATTTCCGCCGAGGATTTGCCCAAGGTCAAGGACAAGTTCTTTAAAGCGAATCAAAAGGTTAACGGTTCGGGTATCGGTCTTGCGGTTGCCGACGAAATTATGAACCTTCACGGCGGCTCGCTTGACATCGAAAGCGGCGAAGGCATCGGCACAACGGTAACGCTGACCTTCCCCGTTTATAAAGAAGGTCAGGAAAACAATATGCCTGAAAATGTTAAACTGTAAAATTAAAACTAATCTCTAATCAAGGGGTGTATTATGTCAAAACAAACTAAAAAAATTACTTCAATCGGCGGAAGCGCTCTGATTGAGGGCATTATGATGAGAGGTCCCAAGCGCAGCACGGTTTGTGTGCGAACGGGCAAGGACGAAATTTACAGCGAGGACATAAGCATAACCACAATTCCCGAAAAGGTAAAGCTGTTTAAGCTGCCGTTTTTAAGGGGAATCGCCGGTTTAATCGACTCTATGCGCCTTAGCTACAAGTCGCTTATGCTGTCCGCCGACAAGGCGATTGAAAGCGCTGAAATTGAGGAGGAGCCGTCAAAATTCGAAAAATGGCTCGACGAAAAATTCGGCGACAAGCTGGTTAAAATCCTTATGGTTATCGCCTCGGTAATCGGCGTAGCCTTTGCCGTGGGACTGTTTTTCTTTTTGCCGTCGTTTTTGTTTGACCTTTGCTCAAACTTTATCCCGGCGTTCAAAATTGATGAAGCGGCTCACAACGAGGAGGTCGTGCGCCTGTGGAAATCTGTTTTTGAGGGAATTCTGAAAATCGCGCTTTTCCTTGGATATATCGTTATTGTATCACAGATGAGCGATATGAAGCGCGTGTTTATGTACCACGGTGCCGAGCACAAAACAATTTTCTGCTATGAAAATGACGAAGAGCTTACCGTTGCCAACGTTAAAAAGCAAACCCGTTTTCATCCGCGCTGCGGCACAAGCTTTATGGTAATTATGCTTATTTTGGGTATTGTTGTGGGACTTTTTGTTCCTGCAAATCCGTTCGGAATCGGCTTTTTGCGCCCGGTATTCAAGATTTTGCTCATTCCTATCACCTGCGGTCTGGGCTACGAGCTGATTAAAATCTGCGGCAAACACGACAATACTTTCACAAGAATTATTGCCGCTCCCGGTCTTTGGGCGCAGAGAATAACCACTAAAGAGCCTGACGAAAGTATGATTGAGGTTGCGATTAAGGCAATCACCGCGGTTATTCCCGAGGACGGCTCGGACATTGTTAAAAACTGCGGATGTTAAAGGATGAGGTTTTGCGCTGCCGCCGAAGGCTTGCCGCCGGCGGCATTAAAGACGCCGCGTTTGAGGCTGCGTGTATTGCCGAATATATAACAGGCTTTGACCGCGCACGGCAGGCGGTTCATTCCGGCGATGAGCTAAGCGCGGAGCAGACAGAGCAATTTAATTCTATTACAGAAAAAAGATTAAGTCGCTATCCCCTACAGTACCTACTGAAAAGCTGGAGCTTTATGGGGATAAACCTTTGTGTGGGCGAAGGCGTACTGATTCCGCGCGACGACACCGAGGTTTGCGCAAGGCTTTGCCTTGATTACCTAAAGGACAAGCCCTGCTCCAACGCCGCCGATTTGTGTTCGGGAAGCGGAGCCATTGCCATTGCGCTTGAGCAGTTCGCGAAAGCCAGGGTAAAGGCTGTTGAACTAAGCGATGAAGCTTTTAAATTTCTTATAAAGAATATAGAACTGAATAATTCCAAAGCGGAGCCTGTTTTGGGCGACGTTTTTGAAATTTACGAAAGCTTTCCGGACGGTTATTTTGACTTGATTGTGTCTAATCCGCCGTATATAAAAACGGACGAGCTGAAAACATTGCAGGCTGAGGTTCAGTTTGAACCGAAAACCGCGCTTGACGGCGGCAGCGACGGTCTTGTTTTTTACAGAAATATTGTAAAAGACTGGAGCGCCAAGCTGAAGCGCGGCGGAGCGCTTGTTTTTGAGCTTGGCGAAGGTCAGGCTGACGCGGTTGCCCGGATGATGAAAGCCGCGGGCTTTTCAAACATAAAGACAGCTCTTGACCTTGGCGGCGAGCAAAGGGCGATAATTGGGACTTTGCTATCAAAATAGAAATTTTGTTCGATAAATTTAACGAAGAAATATTGTTTATTTTATCATTTTGTTATATAATCTTTGTGTAACCGGTTAATAGACAGCTTAACGCTCCGCCGCACGGAGCAAGGTAAGCTTATACTACAAATCACAACACAAAATCGGAGGTATATGAAATGGCAGTAGATAAGACTAAAGCGCTGGACACAGCGATTTCACAAATTGAGAAGCAGTTTGGCAAGGGCGCGGTTATGCGTCTTGGTGAAAACAAGCATATGACGGTTGAGCACATTTCAACAGGCTCGCTGTCACTTGACATAGCATTGGGAATCGGCGGTCTGCCGCGCGGCAGAATCGTTGAGATTTACGGTCCCGAATCCTCGGGTAAAACCACGCTTTCGCTGCACTGCATTGCGGAAGGTCAGAAAAACGGCGGCAACGTCGCGTTTATCGACGTTGAGCACGCGCTTGACCCCGTGTATGCCGAGGCGTTGGGAGTTGACGTTGACTCGCTGCTGGTTTCCCAGCCCGACACCGGCGAGGACGCGCTTGAAATCGCAGAAGCGCTTATTCGAAGCGGCGCTATTGACGTTATTGTCATTGACTCGGTTGCCGCTTTGGTGCCCAAGGCGGAAATTGAGGGCGAAATGGGCGACAGCCACGTTGGTCTGCACGCGCGTTTAATGTCGCAGGCGCTCAGAAAGCTTGCCGGCGCAATCAACAAGAGCAACTGCGTTGCCATTTTCATCAATCAGCTTCGTGAAAAGGTCGGCGTAATCTACGGAAATCCCGAGGTTACAACCGGCGGCCGCGCGCTTAAATTCTACAGCTCCGTGCGCATTGACATCCGCAGGGTTGAAACACTGAAAGTCAACGGCGAGATGGTCGGTTCGCACACACGCTGCAAGGTTGTTAAGAATAAAATCGCTCCCCCGTTCCGCGAGGCTGAGTTTGACATTATGTACGGCGAGGGAATTTCACGCGAGGGCGAGCTGCTTGACCTGGCTGTAAAGGCTGAGGTTGTACAAAAGGCGGGCGCGTGGTTCAGCTACAAAAACGAACGCCTCGGACAAGGCCGCGACAAGGTTAAGGAGCTGCTGAGAAACGACCCCGAGCTTGCCGGCAGAATTGAAAAAGAGCTTTGGGAAAACATTGACAAGCTTTATGACCGCAAAAGAACTCCGAAGCCAAAGGCAAAGGTGACAGAAATCGCCGAGCCCGCAAAGGAAGAAAAGGCTGAGGAAAAGAAGCCCAAAAAGACGGCTAAAATTGACGTATTGGTGGATGATTAATGCTTATCACCGCCATTGAACCGCGCCGCAAGGCTATGAGCGCGGTATATATCGACGGCGAATTCGCGCTTAACCTCGACACGCGCACTCTGCTTGAAAACCGCTTTGACGTCGGGCGCGAGATTGACGACGAGGATTTGCGGCGGATTATCGCTTTAAGTGACGAAAACCGCGCCAAGGAAAAGGCGCTGTGGCTGATTTCGTACCGCAGTCACTCCAAAAAGGAGCTGACCGACAAAATCCGCCGTACAAGCTCCGCCGAAGCCGCCGAAAAAGCGGCTGACCGTATGGAGGAGCTCGGGCTTGTTAACGACGCGGACTTTGCGCGAAGATACGCCGGAAAACTGATTTTTACCAAAAAAATGAGCAAACGCGCCGCTTTGGCTGAGCTCAGCCGCAAGGGCATTGACCGCGAAATAAGCGAGCGCGTGCTCGATGAAATTGAAGTTGATTATCAGGAACAGATTACAGAATTTCTTTTAAAGAAATATAAAAACCTCGGCGACGAAAGGGTTAAGCGCCGCGCGGTCGCAGCTCTGCAAAGACTCGGCTACGGCTGGGACGACATTAACCGCGCCGTCAGGAATTTTGAATCTGACGATTAATAAAATAAGGAATGAACGCATATGAATTACAAGGCAGGAATTGTGTCCTTAGGATGCGCCAAAAACCAGGTTGACGCCGAAATGCTACTGTACACATTAAAGCAGCGCGGATTTACGATTGTTAACGACCCGGCAAAGGCTGACGCCGTTATTGTGAACACCTGCGGCTTTATTGACAGCGCAAAGCAGGAAAGCATCGACGAGATAATCGAGCTTGGCAAGCTTAAACGCGAGGGCACAATCAAGGCGATTATTGTAACAGGCTGCCTTGCGGAGCGTTATCAAAACGAAATTACCAAACAGCTTTATGAGGTTGACGCGGCTATCGGCATCGGCGCGAACGAAAAAATCGCTGACGTTACGCTTGACGCGCTTAACGGAACGAAAACCGAGCTGTTTCCCGACAAGCTCAGCCTTCCGCTTTCGGGCGGCAGGATTCAGTCCACCCCTCCCTACACTGCTTACCTAAAGGTTTCCGAGGGCTGCGACAACCGCTGCACCTATTGCGCGATTCCGCTTATCCGCGGAAGGTTCCGCAGCCGTACCATCGAGGATGTGCTCGATGAAGCTAAAGACCTTGCCGCTCACGGCGTTGTTGAGCTTAACGTAATCGCTCAGGACACCACGCGCTACGGCGAGGATTTGTACGGAGAGCCTCAGACCGCGAAGCTTCTCAGCGAGCTTTGCAAAATTGACGGCTTTAAATGGATTCGCCTTTTGTACTGTTACCCCGACCGCATTACCGACGAGCTTATCGACGTAATCGCGCGCGAGGATAAGATTGTAAAATACATTGACATTCCGCTGCAGCACTGCAACGGGGAAATTTTGAGAAATATGAACCGCCGCGGCGACAGACAGAGCCTTACTGCCCTGCTTAACAAAATCCGCGACAGAATTCCGGATGTTATTTTCCGTTCAACCTTCATTACGGGCTTTCCGGGCGAAACCGAGGAACAGTTTGAGGAGCTTGCCGAATTTGCCGGGGAAATCCGTTTCCAAAGGCTGGGCTGTTTCCCCTATTCTGTTGAGGAGGACACAAAGGCGGCTGAATTTCCCAATCAAATCGACGAGGAAACCAAGCAAAAACGCGCCGACATCATTATGGAGAACCAGCAAAACGTTATGGCTGAATACTGCGAAGGTCTGATTGGCACCAAGCTTGAGGTGCTTGTTGAGGGTTGGGACAGAATTGCCGAATGCTGGTACGGAAGAAGCTACGCCGACGCTCCCGAGGTTGACGGCTGCGTGTTCTTCACGGCTGAGGGCAAAAAGCCGGTTATCGGCGAATTTGTCACAGTCAAAATCGAGGATTGTATGGGCATTGACCCGGTCGGCGTTATGATATAATCATTTTTGCATCACACAAAACGAAAAGGAAAACTCTTGTATGAACCTACCAAACAAGCTGACTGTTACGCGGATTATTCTTATGCCGTTCTTTGCGGCGGCACTGCTTATCCCGTTTCCGCTTCACAATTTAATAGCCCTGATTATTTTCGCGGCGGCTTCAATCACCGATTTGCTCGACGGTAAAATAGCGCGGAAAAATAATCTTGTAACCGATTTCGGCAAGTTTGCCGACCCGCTCGCGGATAAAATTTTGGTGCTCGCTGCTATGCTGTGCTTTGTGCAAAACGGGCTTTGCGACTGCGTCGCGGTAATTTTGGTGCTGATGCGTGAGTTTTCGGTCACTTCGGTAAGGCTGATTGCCGCTTCAAAGGGCAAGGTTATTGCCGCGAACATTTGGGGAAAGGTAAAAACCGTTACCCAGATGATTGCCGTAATAGGCATTATCGCGCTGCAAATTATCGCGGATTTACAAGGCTTCGGCTTGACTTTACCGGGCAATTATCAAGCGGTTGTTTTTATCATAAACGAAATACTGATTTGGATTTCAACGTTTTTCGCTATGCTTTCGGGTGTTATTTACCTAAAGCAAAACAGAGGTTTTATCAGCGATATGTAACTCAGCGTTACTTTTGAGGGGTGTTGTTATTTGTTTGAAACAATGAAATCTGACATAAACGCCGTAATGGAGCGCGACCCTGCCGCGAGAACAAAGCTCGAGGTTATGCTGCTCTATTCAGGCTACAAGGCTGTGCGCCGCCACCGCCGCGCGCACTGGTTCTTTAATCATAATATGAAATTTATCGCGCGTTATCTTTCTCAGCGCAACCGCCACAAGTCGGGAATTGAAATTCACCCCGCCGCTCAGCTCGGCAAAGGAGTTTTCATCGACCACGGTATGGGCGTGGTAATCGGCGAAACAACGGTTGTCGGCGATAACTGCACAATCTACCAAAACGTTACCCTCGGCGGTACGGGTAAGGACGTAGGCAAGCGCCACCCTACCCTCGGCAACAATGTGCTTGTCGGTTCAGGCGCAAAGGTGCTCGGGCCGTTCACCGTGGGCGATAACGCAAGAATCGCCGCCGGCGCGGTTGTGCTCAGCGAGGTTCCGGCAAACGCCACGGCTGTAGGCGTTCCTGCCCGAATTGTACGGCTTAACGGTGTGCGCAGCGAAAATCTTGACCAAATTCACGTTTCCGACCCTGTCGCGAACGCTATTGTGTCGCTTGACAAGCGTGTAAAAGAGCTTGAGACCGAGATAAATGAACTGAAAAACAAATAAACCGGAGCCGCAGCGCTCCGCAGGATAACCGATTACACATAAGGAGAAGTCACAATGATTCTGTATAACTCTTTAGGTCAAACCAAGCAGGAGTTTGTTCCGTTTTCGGACAAAATTGTAAATATGTACACCTGCGGTCCGACCGTTTATCATTACGCGCACATTGGCAACCTGCGCACTTATATAATGGAGGACGTGCTTGAAAAATATCTGCGTTTTTCGGGCTACAACGTTAACCGCGTTATGAACATTACCGACGTGGGACATCTTTCGAGCGACGCCGACACAGGCGAGGACAAAATGCTTTCGGGCGCTAAGCGCGAGCACAAAACCGTGCTTGAAATCGCGAAGTTTTACACCGACGCGTTCTTTGAGGACTGCGAAAAGCTCAACATCAAGCGCCCCGACGTTGTAGAGCCAGCCACAAACTGCATTGACGAGTTTATTGATATGGTTTCGGTGCTTCTTGAAAAGAACTACGCCTACATTGCGGGCGGCAACGTGTATTTTGACACCTCGCGCCTTGACTCCTACTATGTTTTCGGCAATATGAACGAGGATGATTTGGCTGTGGGCGTGCGCGACAGCGTTGAGGAGGACACAAACAAGCGCAACAAAACCGACTTTGTGCTCTGGTTCACAAAATCCAAGTTCGATGACCAGGAGCTGAAATGGGAAAGTCCGTGGGGACTCGGTTATCCCGGCTGGCACATTGAGTGCTCGTGCATCAGCAAAAAGCACAACGGTGAATATCTTGACATCCACTGCGGCGGAATTGACAACGCCTTCCCCCACCACACCAACGAAATCGCGCAGAGCGAGGCGTATTTCGGACACAAGTGGTGCAAATACTGGTTCCATGTGCTCCACCTTAATGACGCGCGCGGCAAGATGAGCAAATCCAAGGGCGATTTCCTTACGGTTTCCCTGCTCGAAAGCAAGGGCTATGACCCGGTTGTTTACAGAATGTTTTGCCTGCAAAGCCACTACCGCAAGCCGCTGACCTTCTCATACGAAAGCCTTGACAACACCGCGAAGGCTTATGACAAGCTGATTAAGCGTATTTCCTCGCTCGGCAGGGACGGCGAGGTTGACAGCGCGGCGGCGGACAAGCTTATCGCCTCATTTAAGGAAGCAATGGACAACGACCTCAACACCTCTCTCGGTCTTACAAGCGTTTATGACGTTTTAAAGGCAGACACTAACGACGCTACTAAGCGGTATGTTCTCGGCGAGCTGGACAAGGTGTTAAGCCTTAATTTGCTTGCGGAAAAGGAAGCCGAAAACAGCGCCGACGACGCTCTCACCGCCGAAATTGAGGAGCTTATCGCAAAGCGCACCGAGGCAAGAGCCGCAAAGGACTGGGCAACCGCCGACGCAATCCGCGACAAGCTTACAGCGATGAATGTTGTTGTTGTTGACACAAAGGACGGCATAAGCTGGCATTTCGCGTAAAACGCGGAAATCAAACCGCAGGCTTCTGCATAATTATTTTTAAGAATAGAATAAATTATCCCTCCGCTTCATATATTTGTTTATAGAAAAGCGGAGGGATTTTATGAAGCTTATTTTACTGACAAAGCGCAGTCTTATCACGCTGGGACTGAGCGTTATAGTCGGAGTAACCGCCGCGACGGTTGCGATTACATCGACGGTAAAGGCGGTGCAGACCGCCGCAGAACCCAGGCAAATTCCCGTATACAGGGTTGAAAGCGACAAAAAGCAGGTCGCGATTTCGTTTGACGCGGCTTGGGGCAACGAACAAACTGAGCAGCTGCTGGACATTCTTGACGAACACAAGGTTAAGGCGACGTTTTTTCTCGTCGGAAAATGGGTTGACGACTTCCCTGACGACGTCAAAAGCATAGCCGCCCACGGCAACGACATAGGCAACCACAGCGACACTCATCCGCATTTGCCCGAGGTTGGCAAGGACAAAACGCAGGCTGAAATTCAGGCGTGCAATGAAAAAATCCAAATGCTGACAGGCAAAACGCCCACCCTGTTCCGTCCGCCCTACGGCGATTACGACAATATGGTTGTTGACTGCGTTAAAAGCCTGGGAATGTATTGTGTGCAGTGGGACGTTGATTCCCTGGACTGGAAGGATCCCTCACCCGCGCAGATGACAAAAACCGTGCTCGACAAGGTCAGGGACGGCTCAATAGTATTAATGCACAACGGCGCAAAAAATACCCCTGCCGCGCTGCCCGGCATTATCGAGGGCATTAAAGACAAGGGGTTTGAGATTGTGCTGATTAAGGATTTGATTCCCGAGGGCGAGTATTACACGGATGTGCAGGGAGAGCTTCATTTAATGGAAAATTGAAACCGGAAAGCGGAAAATGATTGACAAATTCTCAGTTATAGATTATAATGAGAGTGTAAAGAAATGGCATGGGCTGTTTCGCTCATATCATTTGGGTTAAAACATTTTAACCGCCTTGTTTTGGCAGAAACAGGGCGGTTATTTTTTTATAACAAGGACAATATTATGCGAATGAATTGTATTTATATCTCTCCATTTATATGCATAATATGCCTTTGTTCTTTTTCTGATTTTATCCTAACGAAATGCAGGACAAGTGGAATATACACCAAAAGAATCGAAGAAACTATTATACTTTTAACATCATTCATTACCCAAAAGTACACTACCGATGACACTATAAAACCAGATAGTCCAACAAAATATAGCACCTTATTACCTGTTCTCCCTGATTTACATAAGCCTAAAGCTATTCCTTTTCCTATTTTAATAGGAAACAATAACCAAATTCCATGTCCGTGAACTTTAAAATTTAAAACATCTAAAACGATATGTAAAAAATAACCAACTGAGTAATATACCACAGCATTAGGGTAAATTAAATATACACAAATAGAAGTCAATATATAAAAAAGGAGCGAGTGAGTAAAAGTTCTATGTTTAGTAAAAAATCCAATTAACAGAAGAAAGCAAAATGAAATAGCTCCATATAAAGCAAAACTTTGTCTTGAAACAATATTTGCAAAGGAACCCATATTAAACACAATATCTAAAATAACTCCTAAAACCAATATTCCTAAAGTAGCAATCTTTGTACGAATCGCTTCTGTTACTTTTGGATTTTCAAAATTGTCTTTTACATCAAAATCTGCTGCTATCCCTCCAATAGTTCCTACAATAGTAGCAAGAAAATATTGTTCTGGTGTTCCTTTACCGCCAAAAATCGCTAATGTTACAGCACCTGCTGCACCCATGACTGCATGCGTATAGCCCATCATATACTTTCACATCCCTATGATAATATTCAGAAAACTCTACTATCGTTGAATTGATACTATTTCTCTACTATTCTCTTGTGGGTAGAGATCTTACCACAAGCCTAAAATCGAGAATAAGTAATCTTATTTGATTATTTATAATTCTCCTGAAGAGATTCCTTTTTATTATTTTCTATTATACAGTATATCATAGTATTTTAGAAAGTGCAAGATAATTCTATATTAGAATAAAACTATTAACCTGCAATTCAGCTATTTTATAATCTTAAACAAAATGGCGGAGAAAGAGCACGTTTTACATTACTGCAACAGATTCGACTGACAAACTGCAAAAAAACAAAGGCTGACGAAACCGTCAGCCTTTAAGTTTAGTTATTAATTAGTAGATAATTACAGGTGTGTTCCAGTCTGTGTTGTTCCAAATCTTGGCAAC
>ONLA01000064.1 GCA_900318495.1 uncultured Eubacteriales bacterium | reverse complement strand
TTATGAACGCGAAATAAAATACTTGATTATTTTTGGGGGATGTAGTATAATAATATGAGAGAATCGGGAGGTGTTTCAGTATGTTAGATAAAACAATGATTTTTTCTCTTGGCGAGGAAAAGGACGATCAGATAAAAGCAGGTCTTACTATAGTGTATGACGCGTTAAGGCAAAAGGGTTATAACCCGATTAACCAGATAGTGGGGTATATTCTCAGCGAGGATCCAACCTACATAACAACTTATAATAACGCGCGCAATATCATTAGTAAAATAGATCGCGACGACCTACTTGAAGCACTGGTAAAATCATACCTTAACGTGTGATAATACTTGAGAAAGGATGATGCCTTGTGGCGGAAACCAAAAACACAGAAGCGTTTTTGACCTATAAGGGCAGACCTCTTGTGCGCTGCGGCGACGAAATTTACTACGGCAATATGGAAGAACCGTATGTTATCAGAATGCAGATAAAGACTAAAAAAGAGGTTAACGGCGTTGAAATCGCGGATAAGGTTACGGTTCAGCTTATGGCTACTGACCCTTACCTTTCACCGCGTAAGCAGCTTGTAAAATCAAGCGAGAAAAAAGGACTGTACCTTGCTATGGATATCGCTGATATTTGGCTTGAAAGAGCATTGGCAGGCAAATAATTAACTTAAAAAATTACGCAAGCAAAAAAATCCGGTTTAAACCCTTTTCGGGCTTTGAGCCGGATTTTTTAATTTGTGCTGACTGCTTATAGCGCACTGACGATGAGTGAAAAAAGCGCACGCCGGAGCGTACGCTTTCCTGTCAGTCGATTTCAACCATAATTTTTTCGTCGGTTCTGATTGCCGCGCTGCGCGCGATTGTGCGGATAGCCTTGGCGATTCTGCCCTGCTTGCCGATGATTCTGCCCATATCGTCCTCAGCAACGTGAATGTGATAAACAACGGTGCCGTCCTCGGCAGGCTCGTCGCGGTCAACAACAACCGAATCGGGGTCGTCAACAAGACCTTTCGCGATAATTGCAAGTAATTCCTGCATGATTCTGTTCCTTTCGGTAATTAGTCAATAACGCCGTTCTTCTTAAGAAGAGCCTTTACTGTGTCTGTGGGCTGAGCGCCGTTTGCAATCCACTTTTTAACAGCCTCTGCGTCAACCTTGAACTCCGAAGGCTTCTTGAGAATGTCATATGTGCCGATTTCCTCGATAAAACGGCCGTTTCTGGGGTATCTTGAATCAGCAACAACTACTCTGTAGTAAGGAGCTTTCTTTGAACCCATTCTTCTAAGTCTGATTTTTACTGCCATAATTTACACCTCTATAAAAAATTAAATATATTTCAACCAATCATAATTGGGTGAACAACTTACATTCCGAACGGATTTCCGTCCATTCCGTCCATCGAAGGCATTCCGCCGAGTCCGGGCAGCATTTTGCCGAACTTGCGCTTGCCTTTTTTGCCTTTGCCCTTGCCCTTCATCTGCTTAATCATTTTCTGCATCTGATGAAGCTGCTTAATAAGGCGGTTAACTTCCTCGACGCTTCTGCCCGAGCCCGCGGCGATTCTGCGCTTGCGCGAGGGGTTGATTATGTCGGGGTTGCTTCTTTCTTCGGGCGTCATCGACATAATAATCGCCTGAAGCCAGTCAATTTGGCGGTCGTTTATGTCAACGTCGTCAAGCTGTTTGCCTACGCCCGGTATTTTTGAGAGGATGCCCTTGAGGGGACCCATTTTCTTAATTTGGTTAAACTGGTCGTTAAGGTCGTTAAAGTCCATGCGGTTCTGCATAAGCTTTTCCGCCATTTCCTCCGCCTTTTTCTGGTCAAGCTTGCTTTCGGCTTCTTCAATCAGCGTCAGCACGTCGCCCATTCCCAAAATACGGCTTGCCATACGGTCGGGATGGAAAACCTCCAAATCGTCAAGCTTTTCACCAACGCCGGCAAACTTAATGGGCTTGCCGGTAACTGCTTTAACCGAAAGCGCCGCGCCGCCTCTGGTGTCGCCGTCAAGCTTTGTAAGAATAACGCCGGTAACCTCGAGCAGCTCGTTAAAGCTTTTTGCAACGTTAACCGCGTCCTGACCTGTCATCGAGTCGATAACAAGCAAGATTTCGTCGGGATTAACCTCAGCCTTAATTTCCTTAAGCTCGTTCATAAGCTTTTCGTCAATGTGCAAACGTCCGGCGGTGTCAAGAATTACAACGTCGTTGCCGTAGTCCTTTGCGTGGGCAATCGCCTTTTTTGCGATTTTAACGGGGTTCGCGGTTCCCATTTCAAACACGGGAACTCCTGCCTTTTCGCCCACAACCTTTAACTGGTCGATAGCGGCGGGGCGGTAAATGTCGCACGCTGCAAGCAGCGGACGGCGGTTTTGCTTTTCCTTAAGCATTTTCGCCAGCTTTGCCGAGTGTGTAGTTTTACCCGAGCCCTGCAAGCCGCACATCATAATAACCGTAGGCGGCTTTGACGCGAACTCAAGTCTTTCGTTTTCGCCGCCCATAAGCGCGGTCAGCTCTTCGTCAACAATTTTAATTACCATCTGGGCAGGGGTAAGGCTTTCCATAACGTCCTGGCCAACCGCTCTTTCGGTAACAGTTTTTGTAAAATCCTTGGCAACCTTGTAGTTAACGTCCGCCTCAAGCAGCGCAAGTCTTACCTCGCGCATAGCCTCCTTAACGTCGTTTTCGTTAAGCTTGCCCTTGTTTTTAAGTTTTTTGAACGCGTTACTCAGTTTGTCCGCAAGTCCTTCAAATGCCATAAGAATTCCTCTTATTCCTTTAAGCTGTCGGCGGTTTGCTCAATAGCCTTTGCCGCCGCCTTTATTTTACTGTCGTCCGACTGAACATAAATGTCCCTCGCGTCAGCCGAAATGCGATCAAGCCCCTGTTCAAGCTGCTTAAAACGGCTTAAAAGCCCCAGCTTTTCCTCAAAGGCGAACAAACGGCTTTCGCAGCGCTTGATTTTGTCGCGCACACCCTGACGGGTAATGCCGCACTGCTCCGCGATTTCCGCAAGCGACAAATCGTCGTTGTAGTAAAGGTCTGTCATCTGTCTGCCTGAATCCGGCAAAAGCTGACCGTAAAAGTCGAGCAGCAGCGAAACCTCAATGTTTTTTTCCATATCAACCGCAGCTCCTTTTCCGCAAGCAGACAATTTAAAACAAGTGTTAAGAAAAAAGCTTTACACTCACCTGAGCTATTATAATACAGCTTTGCGCATTTGTCAACCTTTTGAAGGAAACAAAATTATTGTCGGGAAAAATTGCTGTTAAAATCGTCATTAAAATGAATTTTATTCACTAAAAAGCGTAACAAAAACAAATTTCGTCACATTTTAGTTATTATATTTCACAAACAATATGTTACAATCAGTATACTATTAGTTGTTTTTAACAAAATTACAAAAAAATGTGAAAAATTAATAATTTTATAAGAAATAAATAAAAGAATGTGATATAATAATACTATAAATATTTCTATATCATAAGAAACAGGGGTTTTAAATACGGAACAAATTATCAGTATCGACAGAATGGAAAACGCGGTCGCGCTTTTCGGAAGCTTTGACGCAAATATCAAGCTTATTGAAAGGGAGTTTTCGGTAAGGGTTACCTGCCGCGACAGCGAGCTTAAAATCGAGGGCGGCGCCGAGGGCGTAATGAAAGCCCAAATGGTTATCGACAGCCTTTTGCAGCTTATTAACAGGGGTGAAACCCTGTCCGAACAGAACATCCGCTACTGCATTTCGCTTGTTAACGAGGGCAGCGGCGAAAAAATCGAGCAGCTTGCCGGCGACTGCATCTGCATAACCTCAAAAGGCAAGCCGATTAAACCCAAAACAATCGGTCAAAAACGCTACTGCAATTTGATTTCCGAAAATACCATTACAATAGGCGTGGGTCCCGCGGGAACAGGCAAAACCTACCTTGCCGTGGCAATGGCGGTGACCGCGTTCAGAAGCAAACAGGTTAACCGCATTATCCTTACGCGCCCTGCGGTTGAAGCAGGCGAAAAGCTCGGTTTTTTGCCGGGCGATTTGCAAAGCAAGGTTGACCCTTACCTAAGACCGCTTTATGACGCGCTGTTTGATATGCTCGGAGCCGAAACCTATCATAAATATGTGGAACGGGGCAACATTGAGGTCGCGCCGCTCGCTTATATGCGCGGACGCACGCTTGACGACAGCTTTATTATTCTTGATGAAGCCCAAAACACCTCGGGCGAACAAATGAAGATGTTTTTAACGCGTCTCGGCTTTAACTCAAAAATGGTTATAACCGGCGACATCACTCAAATCGACCTTCCGCGCGGAACCAAAAGCGGACTTAAGGACTGCGTTAAGATACTTAAAAATATCGAGGGCATAGGTCACTGCACCTTTGACGCAAAGGACGTTGTGCGCCACAAGCTTGTGCAGGACATAATCAAGGCTTACGCAAAGTTTGAAAATCAAAAATCCTGAACCGAAAAAATGAAAAGTCCATAAAAATATAGAGAAACAGAGGGTGCTGAAAATGGCTGACAAAATTAAGGTTATCATCACAAATCAACAAAAAACAGTAAAAATCCCAACGGGTATACGTATGCTTGTGCGCCGCTGCTGCAACGCCGTACTGCAGCTTGAAAAGTTTGAAGGTCCTGCCGAAATCAGTGTAACCTTCACCGACAATGCCGGTATAAGGGAGCTCAACAAGCAGTACCGTGACAAGGACATTGAAACCGATGTTTTGTCGTTCCCGATGGGTGAAAACGGGGTTTACGATACCGATATGGAAACCGGCGCGAAAATTTTGGGCGACGTTGTAATCTCCGTTGAAAAGGCAAGGGATCAGGCTGAGCTTTACGGTCACTCGTTCCAGCGCGAGGTGGGTTACCTTACCGCCCACAGCGTTCTCCACCTTTTGGGCTATGACCATATGGAAAAGCTTGAAAAGGTGCGTATGAGGGAAAAGGAAGAGCTTGTTATGGAACAGCTCGGACTGCCTGCTTCGTCAAGCTACATCCCCGACAAAGTTTAATTATGAAAAAACAGCTGAAAAGCTTTAAATCCGCCTTTTGCGGCATAGCGCGCGCCGTGTGCACCGAAGCACACCTGAGGTTTCATATTGTCGCTGCGTTATATGTGCTGGTGTTTTCGGCGTTCTACAGCTTCACGGCGGCTCAAACCGCGGTTTTGATTGTGCTGATTGCTTTGATAATAGCGGCGGAGCTGGTAAACACCGCGATTGAAAATGTGTGCGACCTTGTTACAAAGGAGCAAAATCCGTATATTAAAAACGCTAAGGATATGGCGGCAGGCGCGGTTTTGGCGCTGTCTGCCGGCGCGGCTGTTATCGCCTGCGTGTTTTTTCTGGACTTCGGCGTTATCGCGAAAATTTTTACGTTCTTTTCCGAACGTCCGCTGCTGCTTGTGCTGCTGCTTGCTTCGGCTGTGGTTTCGGTTGTTTTTGTGAAGCTCGGACCTTACGGCATAAGAGATAAATTATTCCGTAAAAGAAATAAACGATAATACTAATTCCTGATAGAAAGTAGACTTATATTTTGCGAGGATATTTTTCGCAAGACAAGGCGAAGGACGCGGCAAGGCTGGCGCCTTGCAAGGA
>ONLA01000013.1 GCA_900318495.1 uncultured Eubacteriales bacterium | reverse complement strand
ACCGAAGCAAAAACCTCGGTTGTTTAAGGGGGTATATTGGGTTATAGAAGGAATAAATCATAGAAAATTTACAAGGCATTCAAAAAATCAAAAAGCTCCATAATTACCTAAAAACCATTTGCCGTGTAAATTATTTATTATGTGTATATTCTACACGATTTTGCAAAATAAATAAATTGCATTTGCAACGGAATTCTATTTTTGAAATAAAAATTATCCTTCTGTTTTTAGTGATTACTCACAATTACAAAAGGGCCCGGAAATCCGAACCCTTTGATTTGTATTAAACTAAGTCCATATCCTCAACGGGAGTATCGTCGGACACAAGCTCGGGCTTGGTGCTTTCAAGCTCAACGTTTGCATAGCGCTGCATACCGGTACCTGCCGGGATGAGCTTACCGATGATAACGTTCTCCTTAAGTCCGACCAGCGGATCTACCTTGCCTTTGATAGCGGCGTCGGTGAGAACCCTTGTTGTTTCCTGGAACGAAGCAGCAGACATAAAGCTGTCGGTCGCGAGAGCAGCCTTTGTAATACCGAGCAAAAGCTGGGTAAAGGTTGCTTCCCTGAGGTCGGTTTCGCCTGCGGCAACGCGCTTTTTAATCTGCTCGTTCTCATAAAGAACGTCGTTCTTGTCGTAGGTCTGACCTGACAGGAAGCTTGTGCTGCCCGCGTCGTCAACCTTAACCTTGCGCATCATCTGGCGAACAATAACCTCGATGTGCTTGTCGTTGATTTCAACACCCTGCAGGCGGTAAGTACTTTGTACCTCGGAAATAAGGTAGTTCATTACAGCTTCGGGGCCGAGGATGTCAAGGATGTCGTGCGGATTAACGGCGCCGTCGGTGATTTTGTCGCCGCGCTTAATTTCCTGACCCTCGGCAACCTTAACGCGGAAGCCGAACGGAATCAGATAAGCCTTTTCCTCGCCTGTTTCCTTGTTGTATACAACGGCGTGACGCGCGTTTTTAATTTCCTCAAAGCGAACCTCACCGTCGATTTCACTGATAATAGCGAGGCTCTTTGGCTTTCTTGCCTCAAACAGCTCCTCAACACGCGGAAGACCCTGTGTGATATCCTCAGCCGACGCAACGCCGCCGGTGTGGAAGGTTCTCATTGTAAGCTGAGTACCGGGCTCGCCGATTGACTGGGCGGCAATGATGCCCACTGCTTCGCCGACGGTAACGGGCTGGCGGTTGGCAAGGTTTGCGCCGTAGCACTTGCGGCAGGCGCCGTGCTTTGCGCGGCAGGAAAGTACTGAGCGGATTTTAACGCTTTCAACGCCGGAGCTGACAATAATGTCCGCCTCGTGTTCGCCCATCATAGTTTCCTTTGAAACCAAAACGTTTCCGTTTTCGTCGCGGAAATCGTCGAGCAGGTAACGTCCGATAAGACGCTCGTGCAGGCTTTCAATTACGTTTGACTCGCCTGCCTTGATGTCGAAGATTTCAAGACCTTCGCGTGTTCCGCAGTCCTCGTCGCGGATGATAACCTCCTGTGAAACGTCAACAAGACGGCGTGTGAGGTAACCTGAGTCGGCGGTACGGAGCGCGGTATCGGCAAGACCCTTACGCGCGCCGCGCGAAGAAATAAAGTATTCCAAAATGTTCAGACCTTCACGGTAGTTGGCTCTGATAGGAATTTCGATTGTTTTACCCGAGGTGTTCGCGATAAGTCCGCGCATACCGGCAAGCTGGCGGATCTGGCTCATACTGCCGCGGGCGCCCGAATCAGCCATCATAAAGATCGGGTTGTAGCGGTCAAGGTTTCTTTGCAGAGCGGCGGTAACGTCATCGGTAGCCTTAGCCCAAATGTTAAGGATTTCCTCGTAACGCTCCTCCTCGCTGCGCAGACCCATCATATACTCGTCGCGGATAGAATCAACGTCCTCCTCCGCCTTCGCGATAATTTCTTTCTTTTCGGGCGGAATAACCGCGTCGCAAACGGCAACGGTAAGCGCGCCGATGGTGGAATATTTATAGCCCTGCGCCTTGATGTTGTCAAGCAGCTCGCTTGTGCGCGCGGCTCCGTGCTTCTTAATTGAAGCGTCGATAATCTTTTTAAGTCCCGACTTGCCCACAAGGAAGTCAACCTCGAATTTAAGCTTGTTTTCGGGAATTGTTCTGTCAACAAAGCCGAGATCCTGCGGAATCGGGCTGTTGAATATAATCTTGCCGATTGTGGTATCAACAAGAGCGGTTTCCTTTTTGCCGTCGATTACTTCCTCGCGGCGAACCTTAATCTTTGAGTGAAGCTCGATAACGCCCGTCTGGTACGCCATCATAACCTCGTCAACGTTGCGGAACACCTTGCCTTCGCCTCTCTCGCCGTCCTTGTCGAGTGTGAGGTAGTACGAGCCGAGAATCATATCCTGGGTAGGTACGGCAACAGGCTGGCCGTCGGAAGGCTTAAGCAGGTTGCCGGCGGCAAGCATAAGGAAGCGTGCCTCAGCCTGGGCTTCGGCGGAAAGCGGAACGTGAACCGCCATCTGGTCGCCGTCAAAGTCGGCGTTAAACGCGGTACATACCAGCGGATGAAGCTTAATCGCCCTGCCTTCTACAAGCACAGGCTCAAACGCCTGAATGCCAAGGCGGTGAAGCGTAGGCGCACGGTTAAGCATAACCGGATGGCCTTTGATTACAACCTCAAGCGCGTCCCAAACGGTTTCCTTGGCGCGTTCAACGGCTTTTCTCGCGGATTTAATGTTCTGCTCCGCCTTTGTTTCAACAAGGCGCTTCATAACAAAGGGCTTAAACAGCTCAAGCGCCATTTCCTTTGGCAGACCGCACTGATACATTTTAAGCTCAGGACCTACTACGATAACGGAACGTCCCGAATAGTCAACACGCTTTCCGAGCAGGTTCTGACGGAAACGTCCCTGCTTACCCTTGAGCATATCGGACAGCGATTTAAGCGCGCGGTTGTTGGGACCCGTAACAGGTCTGCCGCGTCTGCCGTTGTCAATCAGCGCGTCAACGCTTTCCTGAAGCATACGCTTTTCGTTGCGGATGATGATTTCGGGCGCGTTAAGCTCCAAAAGCTTTTTAAGACGGTTGTTGCGGTTGATTACACGGCGGTAAAGGTCGTTTAGGTCGGATGTCGCGAAGCGTCCGCCGTCAAGCTGAACCATAGGACGGATATCCGGCGGAATTACGGGTACAACGTCGAGAATCATCCATTCGGGGCGGTTGCCCGAAAGGCGGAAGCTTTCAACAACGTCAAGACGTTTAAGCAGGCGGATTTTCTTTTGTCCCGAAGCCGCCTCAAGCTCTTCCTTGAGCTTTGCGGCAAGCGCGTCAAGGTCGATTTCGGCAAGCAGCGCCTTAATGGATTCCGCGCCCATTCCCGCCTTGAAGTCGTCCTCGTATTTTTCGCGCATATCGTTATATTCAGCCTCGGTGAGGCACTGGTATTTTGAAAGGTCGCGGCAGTCGCCGGGGTCGGTAACAATGTACTGTGAAAAGTACAGCACGTTTTCGAGCAGCTTGGGAGAAATGTCGAGCATAAGGGCAATTCTTGACGGAATACCCTTGAAGTACCAGATGTGTGACACCGGAGCCGCAAGCTCGATGTGACCCATACGCTCGCGTCTTACCTTTGAACGGGTAACCTCAACGCCGCAGCGGTCGCATATTTTGCCCTTGAAACGGATTCTTTTGTACTTTCCGCAGTGACATTCCCAGTCCTTGGTGGGTCCGAAAATGCGCTCGCAGAAAAGTCCCTCGCGTTCGGGCTTAAGTGTTCTGTAGTTAATGGTTTCGGGCTTTTTAACCTCGCCGTAAGACCACGCTCTGATTTGATCGGGGGAAGCAAGACCGATTTTAATTGAATCAAAAATATTGTTATCTATCATAGTACTTCCTCCTTATATTTCATCTGAACCAAAGTCGTCAAAGCCAAACAGAATGTCATCGTCGGTTTCCTCGTCGGCAAGGCTTTCGTCAAACATATTGCCTTCCTCGCCGCCTTCGTCAAGGGTGTAACCGTCCATAGAGGTCATTACGCTGTCCTCGTCGAACTCGGTAGAAGCAGCGTCCGCAAGGTTTTCGTCCTCCTCGAACTTCTGCTTAATATCAATTTCATTGCCCTCAACGTCAAGCACTCTTACGTCAAGAGAAAGCGACTGCAATTCTTTAATCAGCACGCGGAACGATTCGGGAATTCCCGGAGCCGGGATGTTCTGTCCCTTAACAATCGCCTCGTAAGTCTTAACACGTCCCACAACGTCGTCCGACTTAACGGTCAGAATTTCCTGCAGGGTGTAAGCCGCGCCGTAAGCCTCAAGCGCCCAAACTTCCATTTCACCGAAACGCTGTCCGCCGAACTGAGCCTTACCGCCCAGAGGCTGCTGTGTAACAAGCGAATAGGGGCCTGTGCTTCTTGCGTGGATTTTTTCATCAACAAGGTGATGCAGCTTGAGGTAATACATATAGCCAACCGTGACGGGGTTGTCAAAGCGCTCGCCTGTACGGCCGTCAATAAGCCATGTTTTACCGTTTTCGTTGTAGCCGGCGTCTTTAAGAGCGGCAAAGATGTCCTGCTCGTGAGCGCCGTCGAATACCGGCGTCATAATCTTCCAGCCAAGCGCCTTTGCGGCATAGCCGAGGTGAACCTCGAGCACCTGACCGATGTTCATACGCGAAGGTACGCCAAGCGGATTGAGCACGATGTCAAGCGGAGTACCGTCGGGCAAAAACGGCATATCCTCAACGGGAAGAATACGCGAAACAACACCCTTGTTTCCGTGACGGCCCGCCATTTTGTCGCCTACGCTGATTTTGCGCTTCAGCGCAAGGTAAACTCTTACAACCTTGTTAACGCCCGGCTGAAGCTCGTTGCGGCTGTCGGCTCTGGTGAACACCTTAACGTCAACAACGGTTCCGCATTCGCCGTGCGGTACGCGCAGCGAGGTGTCCCTTACCTCTCTCGCCTTTTCGCCGAAGATTGCGCGAAGCAGTCTTTCCTCGGCTGTCAGCTCGGTTTCACCCTTCGGGGTAACCTTGCCGACCAAAATATCGCCTGCCTTGACCTCGGAACCAATCTGGATAATACCGTCCTCGTCAAGGTATTTGAGCATATCCTCGCCGACATTGGGGATATCTCTTGTAATTTCCTCGGGGCCGAGCTTTGTATCTCTTGCCTCGGTGTCAAATTCTTCTATGTGAATTGATGTGTAAACATCGTCGCGGACAATTTTTTCGTTGAGAAGTACGGCGTCCTCGTAGTTATAACCCTCCCAGGTCATAAAGCCGATGAGCGCGTTTTTGCCGAGCGCGATTTCACCGTTGTCGGTAGCCGGGCCGTCGGCAAGAACCTCGCCCTTCTTAACGCGCTGGCCTCTTTCAACAATCGGGCGCTGGTTAAAGCAGGTGCCCTGGTTTGAGCGCAGGAACTTGATAACCTCAAAGTCCTGAACCCTGCCGCTGTCGTACTGAACGCGGATGCTGCGGGCGTCAACGCTCATTACAACACCGTCCTCCTCGGCAAGAATACAAACGCCGGAGTCGGTGCCTGCCTTGTACTCCATACCGGTTCCGACAATCGGAGCCTGGCTGCGGAGAAGCGGAACAGCCTGACGCTGCATATTCGCGCCCATAAGCGCACGGTTTGCGTCGTCGTTTTCAAGGAACGGAATCATTGCGGTAGCAACCGATACAACCATCTTAGGCGAAACGTCCATATAATCGAAGCGGCTTGCCGGAAGCTCCACAAACTCGTCGCGGAAGCGTCCTACTACCCTTGAATTAACGAACCTGTGGTTTTCGTCGAGCGGTTCGTTAGCCTGCGCGACATAGTAGTTATCCTCCATGTCGGCGGTCATATAAACAACCTCGTCGGTGACAACGCCGGTTTCCTTGTCGATTTTACGGAACGGCGCCTCAATAAAGCCGTACTTGTTTATCTTCGCGAATGAAGCGAGGTATGAAATCAAACCGATGTTTGGTCCTTCAGGTGTTTCGATAGGACACATACGGCCGTAGTGTGTGTAGTGAACGTCACGAACCTCAAATCCGGCGCGGTCACGCGAAAGACCGCCGGGACCGAGGGCTGACAAACGGCGCTTGTGAGTAAGCTCGGCAAGCGGATTTGTCTGATCCATAAACTGTGACAGCGGAGACGAACCGAAGAATTCCTTGATTGCCGCCGTAACGGGTCTTATATTAATAAGCGTGTTGGGCGAAAGCGAATCCATATCCTGAGACTGGGTTGTCATTCTTTCGCGAACAACTCTTTCAAGTCTTGAAAAACCGATTCTGAACTGGTTTTGCAGAAGCTCGCCTACGCAGCGGATACGTCTGTTGCCCAGGTTATCAATGTCGTCGGTGTTGCCCACGCCGTGCGCAAGGCAGTTAAGGTAGTTGATTGTGGCGAAAATATCCTCAACGGTGATGTAGTTGGGAACAAGCTCATGCGCGCGCTCGCGGAGCATTTCCTTGAGCTGCTCCTCGTTTTCGGCGGAATCAAGAATTTCGCAAAGCACGTCAAAGCGTACGTTTTCCTTGATTTCGCACTCTGCCTCGGCGTCAAAGTCAACATAGCAGGATATGTCTACCATACCGTTTGAAATAATCTTGACGTTTGTTTCGTCGTCGCCGAGAACATAAGCCACGCTTACGCCGGCGTTCTCGATTTCAAGAGCCTTTTCCTTCGAGATTTTCTCGTCGCGCAACGCCATAACCTCACCTGTGCGCGGATTGGCAACCGGCTCGGTGAGCACGCGGTTGGCAAGGCGGTTGGCGATGCCGAGCTTTTTGTTGTATTTGTATCTGCCCACCCTTGACATATCGTAACGGTTTTCGTCAAAGAACAGGTTGTTGATGTGAGTCTGGGCGCTTTCAACCGTGGGAGGCTCGGAGGGACGGAGCTTTTTGTAAACCTCAATCAAGCCTTCCTCAATGTTGTGAGCCTGATCCTTTTCGATTGTCGCCTTCATTCTTTCGTCGTCGCCGAAATAATCGAGGATTTCGGCGTCAGAGCCCAAGCCGAGAGCTCTGATAAACGAGGTGACCGGAAGCTTTCTGTTTTTGTCGATACGAACATAGAAAATATCGTTAACGTCGGTTTCGTATTCAAGCCACGCGCCGCGGTTCGGAATAACGGTGGTGGAATAAAGCTCCTTACCGGTTTTGTCGTGATCCATCTTATAGTAAACGCCGGGGCTGCGGACAAGCTGTGAAACAATAACGCGCTCCGCGCCGTTTATAACAAAAGTGCCGCTGGGCGTCATAAGCGGAAAATCGCCCATAAACACATTGCTTTCCTTAATTTCGCCCGTGCTTTTGTTAAGAAGGCGGGCTGTAACTCTCAGCGCGGCGGAATATGTGGCGTCGCGCACCTTACACTCAATTACGCTGTAGTTGGGATGATCCACATCAAGCGTGTAATCAATAAAGTCGAGCACAAGGTTGTCCTGATAATCGGTGATACCCGAAACATCCTTGAACACATCCTTCAGTCCTTCTTCAAGGAACCACTTGTAGGACGATTTCTGCACCTCGATGAGGTTGGGCATATCAATAACTTCTTCGATTTTGCCGAAGCTCATTCTTTCGGTGTTGCCAAGCTTTACGGGTTTGACATTTACCATAGGCGTATCACTCCTTAATTTTTTCTGCAAACGGGTTTACGCGTTCCGGAAGTCCGCAATAAAAATTGTTAAAAAAACATCTTGACAGAAGGATAATTTTGTGATAATATCCCCTTATCAAAAAGTTATTTTTTAAAAAATCCTCAGACTTTCGGTACATATCCCCATTATGGTACATTTTACTATTTTATACCCCCGAAGGGAAGTTGTCAAGAGGTTTTTTAAAACTTTTTACTGTTTCTTAACACTTTTTTAACAGTTAATGCTCCAAAGGAATTATTACCCTTTGGAGCTTGTTTTTTGCCGAAAAAGAAACGCGCGGCGGCGTTTACGCTTTTGAGCAATCACAAGCAACCGTTGTTTCTGTTGCCCTCACAACTTCTATTATTTCTATTCTTTCTCGCGAAACGCCGACGTTATCGCTCAAACCGACATCAAGTACGCGACCTGAAAAGCGCGACACCTTCCCCACGGAGGGAGAAGGCTTTTTGGCTTTGCGTGTAATTTCTACAGCATTAATGCAGAAATGAAGATTATGTCAGAGAGCAAATAATAACAAACGTCGTTTCCATTGTTTAGCAGGAAGTTTAGTCAGAAAGCAAAACAACAAAACGCCGTTTCCATTGTTTAGCAGGAAGTTTAGTCAGAAAGCAAAACAACAAAACGTCGTTTCCATTGCCCTCACAGCCTGATTTATTTCTATTCTTTCTCGCGAAACTCAAACGTCACCAATAATCAAACGTTAAGTACGCGAACTAAAAAACGCGGCGTAAAGGGTATTGACAAAGAGGCAAGTCAAAGGTAGAATTGATTAAAGGGGTGGAATAATGATGAGAGAAATAATAACAGATATTGTAAACTATATTATAGATACGTCCTTAATCGCTTACTATATAGCTTTTATTGTTGCCGAGTACCGGATACTCCAAAAGGAAGGCGAAAAAGGCTGGAAGTCGCTGATTCCGATTTATAACTTTTACGTGACCTACAAAATAGAAGGTGTGTTTATCCCTTGGTTTTATTTTGCAGCGACCTGTTATTTGATTGAATCTGCGGAAAGTTGTTTTGAAATTTTTCAAATCCACGTACCCTTGGCTGTCGAATTGATTTTTGCCGCCGCTTCGGTGCTGATGATAATTACAGAAAGCGTCTTTTCCGTTAACCTCGGAAGGTCGTTCGGAAAAAGCACGGGCTTTAAGGTCGGGCTTGTACTGCTGCCGGAAATTTTTTACCTTGTTTTGGCGTTCGGCAAATCAGAATTTATTCACCACGTTCACCACACAGAAGGAGATACAGATGCCGGTTTACCAGATAGCAAAGCTTAACATAAAAATCAATCCGCTTTACCGTGAAACCGAAAAACGTCTTGAGCCGTTTTTGAGCAAGTCGGAGGAATTTGATTTTGACGCCACGGCAACCGAAACGGAAATTGCCGATTACATTGAACAAAACAATTATCAGTTCCCTGCGCACCTTGTTGAAGGCTCGGTTATTCTCACCAAAATTTGCAGAACCGTGCTGACGGATTACGACGGCTTCTTCTTTCATTCGTCCAGCCTGATGCTTGACGGCAAAGCCTATTTGTTCACCGCGCTGAGCGGCACCGGAAAATCCACGCACACGGCGCTTTGGCGCAGGCACTTCGGCGACAGGGTTGTTATGATTAACGATGACAAGCCGATAATCCGCAGGATTGACGGAAGGTTTTGGGTTTGCTCAACACCGTGGATGGGAAAATCCGAAATCGGAACAAACATCGACGTGCCGGTGCGCGCGGTTTATGTTTTGCGGCGCAGCGAAACAAATTCCGCCGTAAGGGTAAGCACCGCAAAGGTGTTCAAACAGCTTCTTGAAGCCACCCTGGTGCCGGGTGAACCCGAAAATATGAGCAAGCTGCTGGAGCTGTTCGACGGATTGTTTACTCAGGTTCCGCTGTTCCTGCTGAGCTGCAACACCGACGAGGATGCGGCTGTGACAGCTTATAACGCCGCAAATAAGGAGAAAATACAATGAATATAGAACACGTAATTTCTGTTGAAAATATGCGTCAAAGCGACGCCGCAACAATCGAAAACGGCATAACCTCTGCCGAGCTTATGCACCGCGCGGCAATGGGTATTTTCAACGCCGCCAAGTTCACAGGCAAGGTTGCCGTTGTGTGCGGTTCCGGCAACAACGGCGGCGACGGCTACGCGCTGGCGTGTATTTTGTGCGAAAACGGCTTTACGCCGACCATCTTCCGCACAAGCGGCAGGTTTTCAAAGGACGGGCTTTTTTACTACAAAACCGCCTTGTCTATGGGCGCTGTTGAGGAAAGCCTGAACGCGCCGAATCCGTTCACCGGGTTTGACATTGTGGTTGACTGCATTTTAGGCACAGGCTTTCGCGGCGAGGTCAGCGAAGATATAAGAAGGGTTATCGAAGAAATCAACGCGTGCCGGTCGTTCGTAATCAGCGCCGACATCAACAGCGGAATCAACGGCGACACCGGGGTTGCTCCCGTGGCGGTCAATTCCGACCTGACCGTTTCAATCGGCTATTTAAAAACGGGAATGTTTCTGAACGACGCGCCGTATTACATAGACAAGCTGCGCAACGCTGACATCGGAATCAGCCTTTTGCACGAGGAATACAAGCTTGTCGATTATGAAATGCTGCATATGTTCGAGGGCTGCAATTCGGTTTCAATGACAACCGAGGAGTTTTACGACCGCTTCGGCTGCACTCCCCAAGACGGAGGAATTGCCGAAAAAGCGGCTCAGCTCAGCGCGGAGCTACGCAAAACCGTTGTAATAAAAACCGCGCATTCAGCCGTTATCGGCGACATAAAATACGTTTACTTCTGCGCTGACTACATTATTTAGGAGGCTGTTACCAATGATGAATTTGTTCCAAAGGTTCTCGGCGTTTATGCAGGGACGCTACGGCTACGACACAATGAACAAGGTGCTTACGGTGCTTGTGTTCGCAATTTACATAATCAACTTTTTTGTGTTTAACCGCACCGCCCACTTCATCATTTTTCTGATTAATCTGCTTATAATCGCGTTTATTATCTTCCGCGCGCTGTCGCGCAATATCGTTAAAAGAAGCGCCGAAAACAGGGCGTTTATAAAAATTTATGAGCCTGTAAAAAATTGGGTTAAGTTTACAATCCGCCGCTTTAAGGACAGGGACAATTACCGTTACCGCAAATGCCCCGCGTGCAAGGCAATGCTCAGGGTAAAAAACACCAGGGGCACCCACACGGTGCGCTGTCCGAAATGCCGCTTTGAGTTTAAAACAAAAATATGAAAAGGAAAATATATTCGCTTGACTTTTCGGTTTTATGTGCTATACTATGAATATTGTATGAAAGCTTTGCTTTCGGAAAGGGGGCCGCTATGGCTAACGAAGAAATTTATGAAGAGATGGAAAACGAAGGCGCGCTCATTACCCTCGAGGACGAAGAAGGCAACGAGGTTGAATTTGAGTTTTTGGACGTTGTAGAATATGACAGCGACGAGTATATCGTTCTTATCGAAAACAAAGAGGATGCCGACGAGGTAGTAATTCTTAAAATAAACGCCCTCGACGATGATACAGAGGAATACATCAGCATTGAGGACGAAGAGCTTCTTGAAAAGCTTTTTGATTTGTTCAAGAAAAAATACGAAGGCGACATCAACTTTGAATAACGCAACCTTTCAGCACGGCAAACGCCGTGCTTTTTGTTTTTGCGCACATAATACTAATACCTAATTCCATTCAAAAAAGCAGGGTTCGGCTGAATAACCGAACCCTGTTTTATACTAACCCGACGGTATTTATCCCTTTAAAAGACAGGTAAAATCAATCACGCCGTCCTTCCAGCTAACGTCAATTTTGCCGCGGTAAGCCTTAACGATTCCGTCGGCAATTGAAAGCCCTATGCCGTAGCCGCCCTTGTCGATGTTGTGGCTTTGGTCGTCACGGTAAAAGCGCTCAAAGAATTTGCTGTAGTCCTGTTTTTCGCCCTCGGCATAATTGTTGGTAACGCTCAGCTTAATTCCCTTTCCCTTTTGCGAAACCTTAATTTTAACCGTTCCGCCGTCGTCGCAGTACTTGATTGCGTTGTCCACAAGCAGCGTCATAAGCTGACCGATTTTCGCCTCGTTGGCGGTCATTTTTACGCCCTCGTCAAGCTCCTTTTCAAGCGTTTTTCCGCTTTGCGCGGCAACGGAGGAAAAGGTATCCGCGGTTTTTTCGGCAAGCGCGGTAACGTCAACCTCGCTTATCTCCTCGGGGCTGTCGCTTTCCTCAGCCTTGGCTATTGTCACCAAATCGGCGATAAGCCCGGTCATACGGTCAACCTGATTCATTGTGGATTGGTTCCACTCGTCCTCGCCGTGCATCATCATCTCGAGCTCGGTGTTGGCTCTGATGACCGCAAGCGGAGTTTTAAGCTCGTGGCTCGCGTTGGTAATAAACTGCTTTTGCCTTTCTGCGGCGCGGATTTCGGGCTGAATCATCTTCTTCGATATAATTCTGATGAAAACATACGCAAAAACCGAACCGATAAGCGTAATCATAAACGCGATGTAGCCCACGCGGTTTACGTCCGCAATCTGGCTGCCGATGTCCATACAAACAACAAGCGTTTCGCCGCTGTCCTTTTTAACCTTATAGGAAAAACCGTCGAGCTCGCCGTATTCCTTTCCGCTTTCAAGCGCGCGGCCGGCGTAATCAACCGCCTTTTCCTCGTCAATCATCGCAATGCGGTTGGTGCCGATTTTTCCCGATTTTCCGTCAGGCGAAAAGCTGACGGTGAAAAATCGGATTGAATAAACAAATTCGGACGAATCGTCAACGCCCGTGTTGAACATATTTTCAAAAAAGTCCGTGAAAGAGCTGCCGCTGTTCTTGTCGCGAACGTCCGGGCGCGGCTTTTTGGAAATTGCCTCGTCCGACGTTCCCATAAAGTCATTTTGGAACATACTGTGGTTGTCAGCGATAAAATCGAGCGATTTTTTTATCTTGGTATTTGACGAGCCATAGTTTACAAAATAAATCGTTGTGCACATAAGCACCATAACCGCGACAAACGAAATAAGCGCGGTCAAAATAAACTTCCGTCTAAGCTTTTTTATAGCCTTTTCGTTCATAAACTACCCCTGTCAGCCCAGTATATAACCGTTTGTTTCGTCGCCCTGAATCTGTGTTTTTGAGGCAACCGCCTTTAGCTTGCGCTTTAAATAAGATATGTACAGCCAAACCGTGTCGGGACGCGCGTCGGGCTCGCGGCTCCAAACGTTGCCCAAAATGTATTCTACACTTACAGCGTGATCCCTGTTAAGTATCAAAAGCTGCATAAGCTCAAACTCCTTGACCGACAGCCTTACGCTGTTTTCGGAGGCAAGCTCAAAGGTCTGCGCGTTAAGCGTAACGTCGTTAAATTTCAGGTCGCTGCTGCCGTATTCGGTTTTGCGGCGTGTAAGCGCCCTTACCCTCGCCAAAAGCTCCTTCATCGCGAACGGCTTTGTAAGGTAATCGTCCGCGCCGGCGTCAAGCCCCGCTACACGGTCGTCGATTTCGGACTTTGCCGTAAGCATAATTACCGGTGTAATAATATTTTTATCTCTAATCTCTTTAAGCGCCTGAATACCGTCCTTTTTCGGCATCATTATGTCCAGCACAATACAGTCGTAGCTGTCGCGCTCGATGTGCTCAATAACCTCCTCGCCGTCATAGGCAGGGTCAACGTCGTAGCCTTCGTGGCCGAGCACCGCGCACAGCGCTCTGTTTAAGTCTTTTGTATCCTCAGCAAGTAAAATTTTCATCAGTCATCAGCCCCGTTATATTCTAAAATCATATCGCGCAAGGTTTGCATTGAAAGGTCGGTTGAAGCCAGCTCGTCGGCGCAGCGCTTCAGCTCGTCAACAATCAGCTCCTGCCTTCCGCTGACCTTCTTTTTGTATTTAAGGTGGTGCTCCAGCGCCGCCCAGGTGTCCATTGATATTGTGCGAAGCTGGATTTCGGCATAATATTGTCCGTCCGCCTTTAAAATCATATGGTAGCTGCGGTATCCGTTGGGCTTCGCGCGGCGGATGTAATCCTTCTCGGTAATTATTTCATACCTGCCCGAATTAACGATAAAGTCGCGGATTGTGTACACGTCGTCAACAAAGGCGCACACAATGCGCAGGCCGATTGCGTCATAAATTTTGCCCAGCGCGGATTCGGTGGTTTCGGGAAGATTTTTGCGCCTGCATTTTTCGCGCATACTCTCCTCGCCCTTTATCCTGCTCAGGCAGTGCTCAACAGGATCCATACCAAGCTCCGCTTCCATTTTTTTACGGATTTCCGTAATGTGCGTAAGTATTTGATTCATTGTTTTTTCAAGCGCCGGCTTGTGTTCGCCGTAAATGCTCACAGTTGCGTTATTTTCCATATCATCACCATCAAAAAATTACTCTTGCTCTATATTACCAAAAATTTCTCACTTATACAAGAGAAAAAGCAAATTTTTCTACAAATTTTCACAATCAGCCAAAAAGCCGGCCCGAAAACCGGACCGGCTGATTTAGATTTATATTAAGGAAATACCGCATAATTCAGGTGTGCGGATTGCCTAAGTTATTTTACCAGCGCAAACAGCTCGTCGCGTGTAAGACCGCTGTTTCTTGATACCTCGTCGTTGGGAATAACTCTGAGCACCTTGCCGTTGTATCTCGCAACCGAAACACACGCCTTTTTGCCGTTAATCTCAACAGTCTCGTCGGTATAGATTTCGTCAAGCGGAACCTGCTTTTTAAGGCTTGACTTTTCTGTCAGTGAGCCTGTGGGACAAAGCTGAACACAAAGACCGCAGTTGTTGCAGTTTGTCTGATCGAGCGGAAGCGAAAACGCGGGCGAAACGTCGGTTTTAAAGCCGCGTCCCATAAGACCGATCGAGTGCAAATCCATAACCTCGCGGCAGGAGCGCACGCAAAGACCGCAGAGAATACACTTTGAGGTGTTGCGCTCGATAAACGCGTTTTCGTCGTGAGTGTACTTCTGGGGCATTTCGCCGGCAAAGCGTTCCGGCTTGATGTCGTAACGCTGCGCAACCTTTAAGAGCTTGCATTTGTAATACTCGCGGCAGCCGCATTCAAGACAGCGCTGAGCTTCCTTTTGAGCCTCTTCCTCGGTGAATCCGAGCGAAACCTCGTCAAAGCTCTTGTTTCTGACCTCGGGAGGAAGAACCTTCGGGTTGATTCTGCTCTGCTTTTCCCTGTCGGAGTAATCAATTGTCTTTTCGTCGCGCTTGCTGATGTAGGGCACCCTTGTATCAAGGCTTTCGCCCTTTAAGAACGCGTCAACAGCCTTGGCGCAGCGGTCTGCCTCGCCGATTGCCTCAATGGCAATTGAAGCGCCGCGGTTTGTAGCGTCGCCGATTGCGAACACGCCGTCAATGCTTGTGGTAAAGAAGTCCTCGTCGGCAGCGATGTTACCGCGCTGATTAAGCTCAAGCTCCTTAACGTCCTCCGCGACAAGCTTCTGACCGATTGCGAGGATTACGCTGTCAACGGCGATTTCCTCGGTTTTGCCCTCAACAGGCACAGGTCTGCGTCTGCCCGAAGCGTCGGGCTCGCCCAGCTCCATAATCTGCAGGGTAATAGACTTAACCTTGCCGTCCTCGCCGTTGAACGAAAGCGGATTTGTGAGGAACTTGTAAACTACGCCCTCTTCCTCAGCCTCGTCAATTTCAAGCTTGTCGGCAGGCATTTCGTTTCTGGTTCTTCTGTATACAACATAAACTTCTTTGGCGCCCAGTCTTACGGCTGTGCGGCACGCGTCCATAGCGGTGTTGCCGCCGCCGCAGATAGCAACCCTCTCGCCGATTTCGGGAGCGTTGCCCTTGATTACGCCGCGCAAAAAGTCGATACCGCCGTAAACGCCCTCGAGTTCCTCGCCCGGAGTGCGCATCGAGCTTGACTTCCACGCACCCACGGCAACGATTACCGCGTCGTTTTCAGCCTTTAATGACTCAATTGTAAAGTCGGCGCCGAGCTTTTGGTTATTCTTAAATGTAACGCCCGTTTTTTCAATAATGGCGATTTCCTTGTCAAGAACCTCCTTGGGAAGTCTGTACTGCGGAATACCGTAGCGGAGCATACCGCCCATTTTCTCCATCATATCGTAAACCGTAACGCTGTGTCCCATAATGGTAAGGTAGTAAGCGGCTGTAAGACCGGCGGGACCGCCGCCGATGATTGCCACCTTTTTACCTGTTGAGGGAGCAGTCTCGGGCACATAGCTGTCTGCCTTTAAATCCATATCTGCCGCGAACGCCTTGAGCTGAGCGATGTTGATCGGTTCCTCAACGTTCTGTCTGCGGCAAGCCTTTTCGCAGGGATGCGGACAAACGCGTCCGATTGACGCGGGCAGAGAAATTTTGTTTTTAATAAGCTTTAACGCCGCCTCGTATTCGCCGTTGGCAATCAAGCCCACATAGCCCTGGCAGTCGGTTCTTGCCGGGCAGTTGAGCTGGCACGGAGCAACGCAGTCGCCGTCGTGAGCCGACATAAGCAGCTCCATGGCAACCTTTCTTGACTGTACAACGCGCTTGCTTTCGGTATTGACAACCATACCCTCGCTGACCTTGGCAGAGCACGAACGCAGAAGCTTTGGAATTCCCTCAGCCTCAACCACGCACAGTCCGCACGCGCCGTAAACCTCCACAGCCTTGTCGTAGCAAAGTGTGGGAATATAAATATCCGCAAGCCTTGCAGCCTCGAGGATTGTAGAGCCTTCGGGGGCTTGCACAGCTTTGCCGTTAATTGTCAAATTAATCATTTCAAACCCCTCCTTATTCCTTTACAATTGCGCCAAACCTACAGCTCTGGTAACATTTGCCGCACTTGATACATTTGTCTGTATTGATGATATGAGGCTTTTTAACGCTGCCCGAAATAGCGTCAACAGGGCAGTTTCTCGCGCACAGAGTACAGCCGCGGCACTTGTCGGCAACGATTTTGTACTCGATAAGGTCGCTGCACTCGCCGGCAGGACACTTGTGATCATTGATGTGAGCCTCATACTCGTCACGGAAATACTTTATTGTTGTAAGCACGGGGTTGGGAGCGGTCTGTCCCAAGCCGCAAAGAGCGCCGTCCTTGATTGAATAGCAAAGCTCCTCAAGCAGCTCGATGTCGCCTTCCCTGCCTTCGCCCTTGGTGATGCGCTCAAGCATTTCGAGCATACGCTTTGTGCCGATACGGCAGTGAATACACTTGCCGCAGCTTTCCTTTGCGGTAAAGTCAAGGAAAAACTTAGCCATACCAACCATACAGGTGCTTTCGTCCATAACAACCATACCGCCGGAGCCCATAATCGCGCCTGTAGCGCCCAGCGCCTTGTAGTCGATAACGGTGTCGATTAAATCGGCAGGAATACATCCTCCCGAAGGTCCGCCCATCTGAACAGCCTTAAAGGGCTTGTCGGTTTTCATACCGCCGCCGATGTCAAAAATAACGTCGCGAAGTGTTTTGCCCATCGGGATTTCAACAAGTCCCGAGCGCTTAACCTTGCCTGTAACGGCAAATACCTTTGTGCCCTTTGAGCCCTCGGTGCCCATTGCCGCGAACGCCTCGCCGCCGTTGCTGATAATCCAAGCGACGTTGGCAAAGGTTTCAACGTTGTTGATGTTTGAGGGCTTTCTCCAGAAGCCCGACTGAGCCGGGAACGGAGGCTTGAGTCTGGGCATACCTCTGTGGCCTTCCAGGCTTTCGATAAGCGCAGTTTCCTCGCCGCACACAAACGCGCCTGCGCCTGCCTTGATTGTGAAATCGCAGGAAAAGCCCGAGCCGAAGATGTTCTCTCCGATAATTCCCTGCTCCGTAGCCTGCGCGATCGCGTTTTTAAGACGCTTGATTGCAAGCGGATACTCCGCTCTTACATAAACCACAGCGTGCTTGGCGCCGATTGCGTAAGCGCCGATAAGCATACCTTCAATAAGGTTGTGGGGGTCTGACTCGATAACCGCTCTGTCCATAAACGCGCCGGGGTCGCCCTCGTCGGCGTTACAAATAAGGTATTTTTCCTCGCCGGCGCTCTGTCTTGCGGCGTTCCACTTGAACCATGTCGGGAAGCCCGCGCCGCCTCTGCCTGCAAGCCCGGAGGTCTTGATTACCTCGATAACCTCCTCGGGAGTCATATCGCAAAGAGCCTTTTTAAGGGCCTGATATCCTCCGGCGTTTGTGTACGCTTCGATTTTTTCGGGGTTTATAATACCGCAGTTTCTGAGTGCGATTCTTGTTTGCTTTGTTAAAAATTCGCTGTCCTCGTCGGTAACGACAAGGCCTTCAACAGCCGCTTTGTCGCCGTCGTTTACAAACTTCGCGATAGCCTCAGCGTCGTTTTCGCTTACCTTAACAAGCCTTGTAAGGTTGTCAGAGTCGTCATAAACGTCAACAATAGGCTCAAGGTAGCACATACCGATACAGCCCGTAATCGAGATGTCGGCGGCGTTTATATTTTGGGCGGCAAGCGCCTTTCTTACTTTTTCTGCGCCCGCGGCAATTCCGCAGGAGCCCTGACCGATTACAATTCTCACTGTGCAGCCTCCCTTAATTCCTTAAGAATTTTCTTTGTTTTGTCGGGCGTCAGACTGCCGTAGGTGTCCTCGTTAATCATCATTACCGGAGAAAGCGAGCAGCAGCCAAGACAGGCAACGCATTTAAGCGAAAACAAGCCGTCCTCGGTTGTCTGGCCGTCGTCAATGCCGAGCTCGTCCCTGATAGTCTGCAAAATCAGCTCCGAGGAGTTAACATGGCAGGCAGTACCCTGACAAAGCATAATGAGATATTTGCCTACAGGCTCAAATCTGAACTGAGTGTAAAAAGTGCCCACACCCATAATTTCAGAGGTAGCGATACCTGTTTTTTCGGAAATAAGCTCAATAGCTTCACGGGGAAGGTAACCGTAAATTTCCTGTGTGTGCTGTAAAATGGTAATAAGACTGCCTTTCACGGGGGCGTATTCCTGCAAAACGCCGTCAAGAAGAGACAAGTCAACAGCTCTCTTTTCCATTTTCCAATCCTCCAATTTCATTTATAACACTGTTTTCATAACAGCGGAATAGCTTGTATTTCATTTAATTTTATCATATTATCACAGGTTTTGCAAGTTTTGAAAGTCAATCTTTCATTTTTATAAAAATTGTAAAAACACGCTTTACTAATGATTTATAATTTGGTACAATTGAAGTACAATATTATTAAAATAATGTAAAGGAGTATTTATATGGCAAATATTAAAAGAAAAATCGTGCTTGTAGGCACGGGAATGGTTGGTATGAGCTTTGCTTACGCCGCGCTTAATCAAAGCATCTGCGACGAGCTTGTGCTTGTTGACTTAAACATTATCCGCGCCAGGGGCGAGGCAATGGATTTAAACCATGGTCTTTCGTTTTCAAATTCAAGTATGAAGATATACGCAGGGGATTACAGCGACTGCGCCGACGCCGATATTGTTGTTATCTGCGCCGGGGTTAACCAAAAGCCCGACGAAACAAGGCTTTCGCTTTTGCAGCGCAACACCAAGGTTTTTGAGTCGATTGTTCCGCGCGTAGTGTCCTCGGGCTTTGACGGGATTTTCCTTGTTGCCACCAATCCCGTAGACATTATGACAAGGGTTACCTACGAGCTTTCGGGCTTTAACGCCGCAAAGGTTATCGGCACCGGAACAACGCTTGACACCGCCAGACTGCGTTACCTGCTGGGCGAGTATTTTGAGGTTGATCCGCGCAACATCCACGCCTATGTTATCGGCGAGCACGGCGACAGCGAATTTGTTCCGTGGAGTCAGGCGATTTTGGGTGTTAAGCCGATTTACGATATGCTTCACGACGATTCCGAGCGCTACAAAATGGAAGAGCTCAAAAAAATCAGCAACGACGTCCGTACCGCGGCATACGAAATCATCAAGGCAAAGGGCTCTACCTACTACGGAATCGGAATGGCGATTTGCAAGATTGTACGCGCGATATTCCATAACGAAAACTCAATCTACACCACCTCGGTTCGCCTCAGAGGCGAATACGGCTTGCGCAACGACGTGTTTATCGGCAACCCCTGCATTATCAATAACGGCGGCGCCAACCGCATCCTCGAGCTTAATCTTATGAACGACGAGCTCGAAAAATTCAACGAATCCTACAAAATCCTTGACGAAAGCTTTAAGTCAATTAGTTTATAATAAACCACATAATAAACCACAAACGGCGGAACGTTATTGCTCCGCCGTTATTTATTTGTATAAAAAAGGCTGTCCGCAAAAGCAGACAGCCTGAAATAATAAGCAAAAATATTACTCGTTGATAGCAATAACCGCGCCTGAACCTACTGTTCTGCCGCCTTCACGGATAGCGAAACGAAGACCAACTTCGATAGCGATAGGAGTGATAAGCTCAACGTCCATTTCAACGTTATCGCCGGGCATACACATCTCTACGCCTTCGGGAAGAGAAATTGTGCCTGTAACGTCAGTTGTTCTGAAATAGAACTGGGGACGATAGTTGTTGAAGAAAGGAGTATGACGGCCGCCCTCGTCCTTAGTCAGTACGTAAACCTGACCGCGGAACTTTGTGTGGGGGTGAATTGTGCCGGGCTTTGCAAGAACCTGACCTCTCTGGATCTCATTTCTCTGAACACCACGAAGGAGAACACCAACGTTGTCGCCTGCCTCAGCATAGTCAAGAGTCTTTCTGAACATTTCAAGACCTGTAACAACAACTTTTCTCTTTTCTTCTGTAAGACCAACGATTTCAACTTCTTCAGAAGTCTTAATCTGACCTCTTTCAACTCTACCTGTAGCAACAGTACCACGGCCTGTGATTGTGAATACGTCCTCAACAGGCATAAGGAAGGGAAGGTCAGCCTTACGGTCAGGTGTGGGAATGAACTCGTCAACAGCGTCCATAAGCTCGTGGATGCAAGCGTACTCGGGAGCGTTTGGATCCTTGGAATCGCTCTGGAGAGCAAGATAAGCAGAACCCTTGATGATGGGTGTGTCGTCGCCGGGGAACTCATACTCGTTGAGGAGGTCACGGATTTCCATCTCAACAAGCTCGAGGAGCTCTTCGTCGTCAACCTGGTCAGTCTTGTTCATAAATACTACGATATAGGGAACGCCAACCTGACGTGAAAGCAGGATGTGCTCTCTTGTCTGGGGCATAGGACCGTCAGCGGCTGAAACTACGAGGATAGCGCCGTCCATCTGAGCAGCACCTGTGATCATGTTCTTAACGTAGTCGGCGTGGCCGGGGCAGTCAACGTGAGCATAGTGACGCTTTTCTGTCTCATACTCAACGTGAGCGGTGTTGATTGTAATACCTCTTTCTCTTTCCTCGGGAGCCTTATCGATGTTAGCGTAATCAACGAAATCAGCGTCGCCCTCAAGGTTGAGAACCTTTGTGATAGCAGCGGTAAGTGTGGTTTTGCCGTGGTCAACGTGGCCGATTGTACCAATGTTAATATGCGGCTTATTTCTTTCAAATTTTTCTCTTGCCATTGGAATTTTCCTCCTTAGTTTTGTAAATTATAATTTACAAATTATATTACATATTATTATACCAAACAAATCCCCAAAAATCAACCTTTTTAATACGCGTACTTTAAGTTTTTTTGGGTTGGTTTGGTTAGCGTTTCGCAAAAAATGTTTATCTTAGCAAAAAACCGACATAACACTCTCTTTAAACGCTGTAATGATTTTGTATTTCAGCAAAAAGCTTAGTCTTTCTTCTTGTCGCTCATAATTTTCTCGGCGATGTTCTTGGGAACCTCGGCATATGTGTCGGGCTCCATTACATACTGACCGCGGCCCTGTGTCTTGGAACGCATATCGGTAGCGTAACCGAACATCTCCGAAAGCGGAACGTGAGCGATAACGCGCTGAACGCCGTTGTCTGCCTCCATGCTCTGAATCATACCGCGGCGGCTGTTAAGGTCGCCGATAACGTCGCCGAGGTACTCCTCGGGAGTAATTACGGAAACCTTCATAATCGGCTCAAGAAGAACCGGGTCAGCCTTCTTCATAGCGCTCTTGAACGCCATTGAACCGGCAATCTTAAACGCCATTTCCGATGAATCGACTTCGTGGTATGAACCGTCGTAAAGCTCAACCTTAACGTCAACAACATTGTAGCCGGCAACAACACCGCTGAGCATAGCGCCCTGAATACCCTGGTCAACAGCCGGGATGTATTCCTTCGGGATAGCACCGCCGACAACCGAGTTAACAAACTCGTAGCCGTGATCCTTGTTCGGGAACACGTTAATCTTAACGTGACCGTACTGTCCCTTACCGCCTGACTGACGGGCATACTTCTCGTCAACCGAAGCTTCCTTGCGGATTGTTTCCTTATAAGCAACCTGGGGCGCGCCGATGTTGGCTTCAACCTTAAATTCTCTGAGCAGACGGTCAACGATGATTTCAAGGTGAAGCTCACCCATACCTGCAATAATAGTCTGACCTGTTTCCTCGTCGGTATACGCCTTAAAGGTCGGGTCTTCCTCAGCAAGCTTTGCAAGCGCGATGCCCATCTTTTCCTGACCAGCCTTGGTCTTGGGCTCGATAGCAACGCGGATAACGGGCTCGGGGAATTCCATAGATTCAAGAATTACAGGATGCTTTTCGTCACAAAGAGTGTCGCCTGTTGTTGTGTTCTTAAGACCAACGGCAGCGGCGATATCACCTGCGTAGCAGCAGTCAATATCTTTTCTGTCGTTAGCGTGCATCTGCAAAATTCTGCCCATACGCTCGTTGTTGTCTTTAACAGAGTTATAAACAGTTGTACCTGCCTTAACCATTCCGGAATAAACGCGGAAGAAGCAGAGCTTACCTACAAACGGGTCTGTGGCAATCTTGAACGCGAGAGCTGAGAACGGCTCGCTGTCGGAAGCGGGTCTTTCGGTTTCTTCGCCCGTGTCGGGGTTGGTGCCCTTGATTGGGGGGATGTCTGTAGGAGCAGGCATATAATCGATAACAGCGTCGAGCATCATCTGAACGCCCTTGTTGCGGTAAGAAGAACCGCAGGTTACGGGAACCATAGTGTTAGCGATTGTAGCCTTTCTGATTGTCTTTTTAATTTCGTCAATAGTGATTTCTTCACCGCCGAAGTACTTGTCCATAAGCTCCTCGTCGAGTTCCGCAACGGACTCGATAAGCTTTTCGTGATACTCCTCGGCAATGTCCTTCATATGCTCGGGGATTTCCTCCTCCGAGTAATCTGTGCCGTCCTCGTTGTGATAAATTTCGGCCTTCATTGTAACAAGGTCAATGATGCCTGTAAAATCGCTTTCAGCGCCGATAGGCAGCTGAATGGGAACAGCGTTACATTTAAGTCTATCCTTCATCATCTGAACAACATGGTAGAAATCAGCACCCATAATGTCCATTTTGTTAACGTAAACCATTCTTGGTACGCCGTAGTTGTCAGCCTGACGCCAAACGGTTTCAGACTGCGGCTCAACGCCGCCCTTTGCGCAAAGAACTGTTACAGAGCCGTCAAGCACGCGCAGCGAACGCTCAACTTCAACAGTGAAGTCAACGTGACCCGGGGTGTCGATGATGTTAATTCTGTGCGGCTTATACTGCTGCTTGCTTCCCTTCCAGAAAGCTGTTGTAGCAGCGGAAGTGATCGTGATACCACGTTCCTTTTCCTGTGCCATCCAGTCCATGGTAGAAGCACCGTCATGTGTTTCACCAATCTTGTGGTTTACGCCGGTATAATACAGGATACGCTCAGTTGTTGTAGTCTTACCGGCGTCGATGTGAGCCATGATACCGATATTTCTGGTCTGTTCAAGTGATACCTGTCTTGGCATAAAATCCTCCTAAAAAAATTACCATCTGTAGTGAGCGAAAGCCTTGTTGGCTTCTGCCATCTTGTGAGTATCCTCGCGCTTTTTGAACGCGCCGCCTGCGCTGTTAACAGCGTCCATAATCTCACCGGCAAGTCTTTCCTTCATAGTTTTCTCACTGCGGGCTCTTGAGTAGGTTGAAATCCAGCGAAGACCCAGTGTCTGGCGTCTTTCGGGACGAACCTCCATAGGAACCTGGTATGTGGCGCCGCCCACACGGCGGGCCTTAACCTCGAGAACAGGCATAACGTTTTCCATTGCCTGCTCAAAAACCTCAAGCGGGTTGTTACCTGTCTTATCGGCGATAATTTCAAAAGCGCCGTAAACAATCTTCTGGGCAACGCCTTTTTTGCCGTCGTACATAATGTTGTTGATAAGACGTGTTACAAGTTTTGAATTATAAAGCGGATCGGGTAATACGTCACGCTTCGCAATAGAACCTCTTCTTGGCACTTTGCTTCCCTCCTTCACAATAATTGAG
>ONLA01000058.1 GCA_900318495.1 uncultured Eubacteriales bacterium | reverse complement strand
TGGTGCCGGTGACCGGACTCGAACCGGTACGGTATCGCTACCGGCGGATTTTGAGTCCGCTACGTCTGCCAATTCCATCACACCGGCGTGCAATTAATATTATACAATAATATTTTCAAAAAATCAAGTGCTTTTTTATTTAACGGTCAATTGTTTGGTTTTTTCCGGTTTTTCGCTGTTATAAAATAAAATTTACCTAAAAAATCGCGCTGTTTACCTTCATTTCTGTTTTATCTTCAAAAATTTATTTTTAATTCTTATACGGTTGCTAAAATTTTCAAAACATACTATAATATAAGATGTGTTTTTATTTTTAACCTTTAACTATGGAGGAATTATCAATGGAAAAGAAAGAGCTTATTTATGAAGGCAAGGCAAAAAAAGTTTATTCAACAAGCGACGACGCGTTTTGCATCGTTTCCTACAAGGACGACGCAACAGCCTTTAACGGTGAGAAAAAGGGTACAATCGTCGGAAAAGGCGTTGTAAACAACCGTATGTCAAACTTCATGTTCAAGCTTTTGGAGCAAAAGGGAATTCCCACTGATTTTGTTGAGGAGCTTAATGACCGCGACGCGGTTCTTAAAAGAGTAGAAATTGTACCTCTCGAGGTAATTGTAAGAAACAAAGCCGCAGGCTCTTTCTCAAAGCGCTTCGGCGTTCCCGAGGGCACCGCGTTTGCCGCGCCTACTCTTGAGTACTGCCTCAAGGACGACGACCTCGGCGACCCGATGATTAACGACAGCCAGATTATCGCAATCGGCGCCGCTACTAAGGAAGAGCTCGATACTATCGCGGAATACACCCTCAAAATCAACGAGGTTATGAAGGAATTCTTTGCCGAGTGCAACGTTGAGCTTATCGACTTCAAGATTGAGTTCGGCAGACTGCCCGACGGCACAATTATTCTTGCCGACGAAATTTCACCCGATACCTGCCGCTTCTGGGATATGGACACCCACGAAAAGCTCGACAAGGACCGTTTCCGCCGCGATATGGGCGGCGTTGAGGAAGCCTACGCCGAGATGATGAAGCGTGTCGGTCTTGATAAATAATTCCACACAAGAATTATAAACCCTACTAATATTTCGGATGGTGAAACCTTGAATTATTCTTTTGATAATTTTGCTAAAGAAGGTCTGCATGAGGAGTGCGGAGTTTTCGGAATATTCAGCGACGGGTCGCTTGACCCTGCCTACGCCTGCTACAACGGACTTCTGGCGCTTCAGCACAGAGGTCAGGAAAGCTGCGGAATCGCGGTTACAGACGAAGGCGTAATAGATTACCACAAAAATATGGGGCTGGTAACCGAGGTGTTCAACAACAGCATTCTCGATTCTCTGCCCGGACAAATGGGACTTGCTCATGTCCGTTACTCAACCGCAGGCGGCTCTGTGCTCGAAAACGCGCAGCCGCTTGTAATGCGTTATGTAAAGGGTACGCTTGCGGTAGCCCACAACGGAAACCTCACCAACGCGGTTGAAATCAGGCGCAGCCTTGAGCGGCGCGGCGCGATTTTCCAAACCACAATCGACTCCGAGGTTATCTGTTATGTTATCGCGCGCGAACGGCTTAAAACTCACTCGATCGAGGAAGCTGTGGCAAACACAATGCAGGTTATCGAGGGCGCGTACTCACTGCTTGTAATGAGCCCGAGAAAGCTCATTGCCGCAAGGGATCCCCACGGCTTCAGACCGCTTTGCATAGGAAGGCTCAACGGAACCTATGTTTTTGCCAGCGAGAGCGCGGCGCTTGACGCCTGCGGAGCCGAATTTGTCCGCGACGTTGAGCCCGGCGAAATTATCGTTGCCAACAGCGAGGGTATCCGCTCGATTAAGCCCGAATTCAAAGAAAAGAAAAAATCTCTCTGCATTTTTGAATATATCTATTTTGCCCGAAGCGATTCGTTTATCGACGGCGTAAGCGTGTACGAAACCAGAAAGCAGGCAGGCAGAATTCTTGCCCGTGAATTTCCGGTTGAAGCCGATATGGTTATCGGTGTTCCCGAATCGGGAATTGACGCCGCTATAGGCTACGCGGAGGAAAGCGGAATTCCTTACGAAAAAGCTATTGTGAAGAATTCATATATCGGCAGAACCTTTATTAAGCCAAGCCAAAAGGAGCGTATGAAAAGCGTGCGCATCAAGCTTAACCCGATTGCCGATATGGTAAAGGGAAAGCGCGTCGTTATGATTGACGACAGCATTGTGCGCGGCACAACCGTTGACCGCATTGTAACAATGCTCAGGGACGCCGGGGCAAAGGAGGTTCATATGAGAATCAGCTCGCCGCCGTTTATGTGGCCGTGTTATTACGGAACCGACATCCCCTCGCGCGGAGAGCTTATTGCCTGCAACCACACCATTGAAGAAATAACAAAGCTCAGCGGAGCTGATTCGCTCGGTTACCTGCCGGTTGAAAAGCTCAGCGAAATGTTAAACTTCGCGCCCGTGGGCTTTTGCGACGGCTGCTTTACCGGCAAATATCCTGCCGCCATTACACAAGAGATGTTCAAGGGCAAGGAACGCGGCGGTATGAATTTTGACAATAAATGCCTCGGAACCGACAGTTAAAGAAAGGAACTCCATTATGAGCAGAGACAGCTATGAATCACCCTTGTCAGCGCGTTACGCGAGCAAGGAAATGAAATATATATTTTCACCCGACAAAAAGTTTAAAACCTGGAGAAAGCTCTGGATTGCGCTTGCCGAGTCCGAAATGGAGCTCGGTTTGCCCGTCACCCAAGAGCAGATTGACGAGCTTAAGGCTCACGCAGACGACATCAACTACGAAGTAGCTCAGGAGCGTGAAAAGCTGGTTCGTCACGACGTTATGAGCCACGTTTACGCCTACGGAGTTCAGTGCCCCAACGCAAAGGGCATTATTCACCTCGGCGCGACCTCCTGCTATGTAGGCGATAACACCGACATAATCATTATGACCGAGGGTCTGCGGTTAATCAGAAAAAAGCTTGTTACCGTAATCCGCAACCTTTCAAAATTCGCTGACGAGTACAAGGCGCTGCCAACACTCGCGTTCACGCATTTTCAGCCTGCCCAGCCTACAACGGTTGGCAAGAGAGCCACACTTTGGCTTCAGGAGCTGTTAATGGATTTGGAGGATGTTGAGTATCAGCTTTCAAAGGCAAAGCTTTTGGGTTCAAAGGGAACAACCGGCACCCAGGCAAGCTTTTTGGAGCTGTTTGACGGCGACCACGAAAAATGCAAGGAGCTTGACCGCAAAATCGCGCAAAAGATGGGCTACAAAGCCTGCTTCGCGGTTTCGGGTCAGACCTATTCCAGAAAGCTCGACTCACAATTTTTGAACGTGCTCGCGGGGATAGCCCAGACAGCCGCCAAGTTTTCGAACGACATCAGGCTTTTGCAGCACCTAAAAGAGGTGGAAGAACCATTCGAGAAGAACCAAATCGGTTCATCCGCAATGGCGTATAAGCGCAACCCGATGAGAAGCGAACGCATAGGCTCGCTTTCACGCTATGTAATGGTTGACGTGCTCAACGGTTACTTTACCACCGCTACCCAGTGGTTTGAGCGCACTCTTGACGACTCGGCAAACAAGCGTCTGAGCGTTCCCGAGGCATTCCTCGCGGTTGACGGAATTTTGTCGCTGTTCGCCAACGTTGCCGACGGTCTTGTGGTTTATCCCAAGGTTATCGAACAAAGACTGCGCAAGGAGCTTCCGTTTATGGCAACCGAAAATATTATGATGGACGCCGTAAAGAAAAGAGGCGCCGACCGCCAGCAGCTTCACGAGAGAATCCGCGTTCATTCAATGGCGGCTTCAAAGGTAATCAAGGAGGAGGGCGGCGAAAACGACCTTCTTGAAAGAATTGCCGCCGACGAGGCGTTCGGCGTAACTCTTGACGAGCTTGAGGCGATTTTAAAGCCGGAAAAATACACAGGCAGGGCAAAGGAGCAGACAGAGGACTTCCTTTCGGAATGTGTCGCTCCGGTGCTCGAAAAATATAAGGACATCGAGTCCGACAATCCCGAAATTAACGTATAATCCAAAAGGATAAAGGAGATAAATCATGGTAAAAGCAATCGTAGGCGCAAATTGGGGCGACGAGGGCAAGGGTAAAATCACCGACGTTCTCGCCGATTCCAGCGACATTGTTATCCGCTTTCAGGGCGGCGCAAACGCCGGCCACACCATTATCAACGGCTTCGGCAAGTTCGCGCTTCATCAGCTTCCGTCGGGCGTGTTCCATCAGAACATCACCAATGTTATAGGAAACGGCGTGGCGTTCAGCGTGGAAAATTTTGTAAAGGAAATGAAAGAGCTTGAGGAACGCGGCGTTCCAAAGCCCAATATTATAATATCCGACCGTGCTCAAATTGTAATGCCCTATCACGTTGCCTTTGACTGCTACGAGGAAGAACGCCTGGGCAAAAATTCCTTCGGTTCAACAAAAAGCGGCATCGCGCCGTTCTATTCCGATAAGTACTCAAAAATCGGCTTCCAGATTAACGAGCTTTACGATGACCCCGATTCTCTCAAAGAGAAAATCCGTCACGCGCTCGAAATTAAAAACGCTACTCTTAAAAACCTTTACAACAAGCCTGCCATCGCTGAGCAGGAGGTTTACGACAAGCTTATGGAGTACAAGGAGCAGCTTGCGCCTTATGTGGGCGACGCCTTCAGCTTCATTCACAACGCTCTAAAAGAAGGCAAAAATATTCTGCTTGAAGGTCAGCTCGGTTCGCTAAAGGATACCGACTTCGGAATTTACCCGATGGTTACATCCTCAAATACAATCGCGGGCTACGGAGCGGTAGGCGCGGGCATTCCGCCTTATGAAATCAAGGAAATTATAACCGTAGTAAAGGCGTATTCAAGCGCGGTCGGCGCAGGTGAATTTGTTTCCGAAATATTCGGAGAGGAGGCCGACGAGCTGCGCAAACGCGGCGGCGACGGCGGCGAGTTCGGCGCTACAACAGGCAGACCGCGCCGTATGGGCTGGCTCGATTTGGTTGCCACACGCTACGGCTGTATGGTTCAGGGCGCAACGCAGGTTGCCTTTACCGTGCTCGACGTGCTCGGCTATCTTGACGAAATCCCGGTGTGCGTAGGCTACGAGCTTGACGGCGAGGTTATCGACTACTTCCCGTCCACAACCAAGCTTAAGCGCTGCAAGCCTGTTCTTAAAAAACTCAAGGGCTGGAAATGCTCAATTTCGGGAATTAAAAACTATGACGAGCTCCCCGCGGAGTGCCGCGAGTACATTGAGTTTGCCGAAAAGCAAATCGGCGTACCGGTTACAATGGTGTCAAACGGCCCTGCAAGGGAAGACATTATCTACAGATAAATTATATGTTAGGAACGGTTCGCGCCGTTCCTAATTTTGGAAAGAGGGTAAGTTTATGGGTAAGGAAACCGTAATAGTTCTCGACTTCGGAGGACAGTACAATCAGCTTATCGCAAGGCGCGTCCGCGAATGTAACGTGTACTGCGAAATTTTGCCGTACACCGTTGATATTGAGAAAATTAAAAGCATAGCGCCAAAGGGGATTATTTTTACCGGCGGCCCCAACAGCGTATATGACGAAAGCTCGCCGCATTATTCCGCCGGGATTTTCGAGCTCGGAATCCCCGTTTTGGGAATTTGCTACGGCTGCCAGCTTATGGCTTACACCCTGGGCGGAAACGTTGTATCGGCGGCTGACGATTCTGTAAGCGAATACGGCAAAACCGAAACGGTTTATAATAACGGTAATCCGCTGTTCAGCGGCGTCCCCGAAAGCGGAATTTCATGGATGAGCCACCGCGATTACATCAGCGAGGTGCCAAACGGTTTTTCGGTTATCGCGAAAACCCAAAACTGTCCCGTCGCCGCAATGGCTAACGTTGAAAAAAAGCTCTATGGTGTTCAGTTCCACCCGGAGGTTAACCATACCGAGCACGGCAAAGCTATGCTGCGTTCATTCCTCTACGATGTTTGCGGATGCGGTGGAAGCTGGCAGATGGACAGCTTCATCGACTCCACCGTTGAGCAAATCAGAGCCGAGGTTGGGAACAGGGGCGTGGTGCTCGGACTGTCCGGCGGAGTGGATTCCTCGGTTGCCGCCGCGCTGTTAAGCCGCGCAATAGGCAAACAGCTCACCTGCGTTTTCGTTGACCAGGGACTGATGCGCAAGGACGAGGGCGATTTTGTTGAAAACACCTTCACAAAGCTTTTTGATATGAATTTTGTGCGCATCAATTGTCAGGATGAATTTCTTGAAAAGCTCAGGGGCGTAAGCGATCCCGAGGAAAAGCGGAATATAATCGGTACCGAGTTCTATAATGTTTTCTGGAACAAAATCCGTGAAAGCTACGGCAGCGGCTACTTTGCGCAGGGCACGATTTATCCCGACCGAATCGAAAGCGGAAAGGGCGACGCGGCAAAAATAAAAACCCACCATAACCAGGTGGGCGTTCCCAAGGATATTAAGTTCGAAGGAATCATCGAACCGCTGAAAGACCTGTTTAAGGACGAGGTAAGGGCAGTGGGCGAAAAGCTCGGGCTGCCGCACGATTTGGTATGGCGCCAGCCGTTCCCGGGACCCGGACTCGGAGTAAGGGTAATCGGCGAGGTAACAGCCGAACGAGTTAAGATTTTGCAGGATGCCGACGCTATTCTCCGCGATGAAATGGACAAATGCGGCTATGCAAAAGAGATGAGCCAGTTTTTCGCTGTGCTTCCGGGTGTGCGCACCGTAGGAGTAATGGGCGACGCGCGAACCTACAGCGAGCTTGTGGCAATCCGCGCCGTGACAACCGACGATTTTATGACCGCCGACTGGGCAAAAATCCCGTATGATATCCTCGGCAAAGTCAGCAACCGAATAATAAACGAGGTGCCTCAGGTAAACCGCGTGGTCTACGACATCACCTCAAAACCCCCCGGAACAGTGGAATGGGAATAGGTAACAAAATACCCCGAAAGCCGGTATTTATGCGGCTTTCGGGGTTTTTTCTTTTGTGGCGTGGGCTTAAAATGGTCTTGTTTTCTATTTTTTTATATTTTTGAACGTTTCCAGGGCTTTGTTGTTCAGCAATGGATAATAATCAGCGCAATTCCTTTAGGATTGGAAATGATGGTGTTGTATTTCACGGAGATAAATTTAGCAAAATTATTTACTATGAAAATTACAATGGTAATTTGAACGTAAGGGCTGTTTACATAATAACTGATTACGATTATAATATA
>ONLA01000014.1 GCA_900318495.1 uncultured Eubacteriales bacterium | reverse complement strand
CTCCGCGCCCGAACCCATTTTGTAACAGTTCAGGGAAGAATCGTTCGGGAACTGAGTTTGAAGCGAAGCGCCTACGCCCGCAGCCGTCGCCGAGAACTTGAACTCTGCGGTAGCCGGAATATCAGCCTGATAAAAGCCCGCGGGCTTTCCCGGTACCTTAGTCATCTGTACATACTTCTGATAAGGATCGGACAAATCATATTGAACATAAGCGGTGCTTGTCCAGTTCGGATTGTAAACATAGACAGTCTTGGTGCTGATGTTGTTATGATTCGGATACTGATATTTACTCAGCCGCAGATTGGTTCCTTCAAGGTAAATTTCATTTGCATCGCTTGCTTTGGTTGAAAGGTTGAGCTTTGAGGTTGAAGATGAGAACACCTTAACCCAGCTTGTTCCGTTCCAGTACTTCAAATCATCAAAAACCTCAAGGTCGTCGGTTTTGTCGTCGCCCTTGTTGCTGAAGATAACGTACTTGTAGCTGTCGCCGTTGGTAATATCGTAGTAATACATATTACCCGAAAGCTTTGTCATTTTGGTGCCCGGCCATGCGCCCGAGTTATTGCTGCCGTCTTTCCAGTTGTAAACATACGGTGACGCCCACAGCTTTGACGAGTTGTCGTAGTAAACACGGTTTGACTTGGAATCGTTTAAAACGATGTCCTTTTTAGCGTCGCTGTTATAAACAGCAAGCTGAACCGTGTCCGCCGCGACGGCAGGTGAAGCAGCCTTGTAAATGTTGGCCGCCTGCATGGTGCATTTTACGTTTCCTACAAGCGTTGAGCCTTTGTAGAAACGCGCGTACAAATCGCCGCTGCCGTTTGTGTACCACGAGGTGTTTTTACTCAGGTTAAAATACAGCGTTTCGTTTGCCGCGATGCCCGTCGCGCCTGCTCCGAAGCTTCCGAAAGCAACAACCGCCGTTGACAGAATAAGTACCATGGCAAGAACCACGGGAAGAACCCTTCGTGTCAGTAAGCGTTTCTTACTTAAAGAATTCTGCAAATTTTCTCCTCCTTTTCTTTAAAATTGTAAAGACGTCAATCCTATCGCCTTTTTTGGTTAAACTGTTGAAACTTCTGCATAAATTTTAGACAATTTAACAAAATGTTCACAGATATCCAGATATATTATATAATAATGAATTTTATTTATAATTCTATAACAGAATTATTTTTCAGAATTATAAATAAAATATTTAACAAAAAAACGCCAAAATTACTCCGGCGTTTTGTTTGTTTTTGTTTTAGTCCGATATTTAGTGGCTTTTTTGTTTATTTGGCACCATATGTTGAGCTTAATGTCAGCGAAGCGCTGATGTTCCTCAGCTTGCCTGTGTCGGTGTCTGTCCGCACAACAATATAGGCGTTGCCGTTTTGAACCTTGAAGCTGTATTTATAGTATGTGCTGTAAAAATATCCCTCAACAGCCCTGGTCGCCTTTGACACAAGCTTCGAAAGCTCGGTTTCAAAGCTTTTAGCGTCAACACACTTTGTAAAATCAAGCTTTCCTCCGAAAAAGCTCACCTTTGCCTCACCGGGAAAAGTGTCATACCTTCCGTCAATCTCGATTTTTGACAAAACGCATTTGTCGGTGGTGCAGGGCGAAGCGGTAATATTGCGGAAGCTGATAAACAAACTGCGCTTATCCTCTTTTTCGCCCTTAAAAATGTTTTTCGCGATAATATTTACACTGTGAGCCGGGATTTTCTTTTCGGGAGGAAACTTAACCCAGTTTTCCTCGTCCTTTTGCCAGCCGTCCGCAAGCATATCGCCCACTGTGGATTTTCCGAGGACATAGGTTTTTCCGTAAAGGCTCAGTGAAAGCTCAAGCCCGCTGTTTTTGCCGCCGCCCTTAAAGGTATCCTTAATTTTTACCTCGTCGGTGGTTGCGTAATCATCAGGCGTAACATATTCGGTATATCCCGTTGCTTCCTGCCGGTTCTGATTGTTGCTGCAGCCGGTCATAAACCCTGAAAACATAAGCAACGCAAGGGTTATACAAACAATAGCTTTAAAATTTTTCATGCGTAATCTCCTCGAAATAATGTGCGTATATAATAGAAAGTCAGCCGAGCACCTTTTTGGCGGTATCCACGCTTTCCTTGGCGTCTCTGCAATAATAATCCGCGCCGATTTTCATAGCGTAGTCCTTTGTAAGCACCGCGCCGCCCACAAAAATAACACATTTGCTGCTGCCGTCGGGATTTTGAAGCTCCTTTGCCGAGCGAACAAGGCTTATGGTATCCTCCATACTTTTCAGAGTGGTTGTCATAAGCGCGGAAAGCCCTATCATTTTAATATTTTGCTTAACGGCTGTGTCAACAACAAGCTGAGGGTCAACATCCTTGCCCAAATCAACAACGGTGTAGCCGTAGTTATCGAGCAAAACCTTTACAATATTTTTGCCGATGTCATGTATGTCGCCCTTAACCGTCGCGAGAATTATCTTTCCTTTGCTGACGTTTTCGCCGCCGGAATTTGACAAATGCTTTTTAATTACCTCAAAGCACTCCTGCGCGGTATTAGCGCTCTGGATAAGCTGGGGCAGAAAGATTTTTCCCTTTTCAAAATCCTCGCCCACCTTATCGAGCGCCGGTATCAGCATTTCGTTAACAATCAACATAGGATCGGTGGTTTTCAACAGCTTTTCAGCCGCCGCGGCGCCCTCGCTTTTAAGTCCGCTGCATACCGCCGTAAAAATATCTACGTCGCTGCTTTGGCTTGTTTTCCTTTCCGGCGCCGTATTGTTGTACGCCGAGATAAAGTCCGCCGAGTTTTTGTCTATGCCGCGGAGCACGCGGAACGCGCGCACCGCTCCGGTCATTGACTCAACGTTAGGGTTCATAATCGGCAGGTCAAGCCCTTCCTCCAGCGCCATAGTAAGAAAGGTTGAGTTTACAAGCTCGCGGTTCGGAAGTCCGAAAGATATATTGGAAACGCCCAGGCAGGTTTTGCAGCCCAGCTCGGTTTTTACCCTGTGAAGCGCCTCAAGGGTTTGGCGGCACGCGTCCTGTTCCGCGGACACGGTAAGCGTAAGGCAGTCAATGTAAACATCGCGTCTGTCAATGCCGAGAGCTTCGGCACGGCTGACAATACGCTTTGCTATTTTAAACCTGCCTTCGGCGGTTTTGGGAATTCCGTTTTCGTCAAGCGTAAGCCCCACAACCGAAGCGCCGTACTTTTTAACAAGCGGCAGCACCGCGGAAAGGCTTTTTTCCTCGCCGTTAACCGAATTTACAATCGGCTTGCCGTTGTAATACCGCAGCCCCTGTTCAAGCACATCGGGCTTGGTTGAGTCAATTTGAAGCGGAGCGTCGCAAACGCTTTGAATCGCCTTTACCGCCGCTGTCATCATCTTTTTTTCGTCGATTTCCGGATGGCCGACATTTACGTCAAGAATTTCCGCGCCGCCTCCGACCTGCTGAAGCGCCTGTGTAAGAATGTAATCTATATTATTATCGGCAAGCGCCTGCTGAAACTGCTTTTTTCCCGTGGGGTTAATGCGTTCGCCGATTATGCGCGGACCGTTAATTTCAACCGCCGCGCTTGGACTGCACACTGTTGAATCAGAGGTTTTGGGACACGGAATAAAAGCCTTGCCGCCGAGCATTTTCCCGATTTCGGAAATATAATCAGGTGTTGTTCCGCAGCAGCCTCCCATAATTTTTACACCGTACTTCAAAAGCCCTTCAAGGCTTGCGGCAAACTGCTCCGGCATAATGCTGTATTCGTTGCTGTTGGGGTCGGGCAGTCCGGCGTTCGCCTTGACTATAAGCGGAAGGTCGGTGAAGCGCGTCATTTCGGCAACAATGGGTTCAAGCTCGTCGGGACCGAGCGAGCAGTTTACTCCCACAGCCTCAACACCGAGTCCCGTAAGTGTTACCGCGGCGGAGGCAGGCGAAACGCCTGTAAAGGTTCTTCCGTTTTTTTCGAAGGTCATGGTAGCGATTACAGGCTTGTCGCTGTTTTCCTTTGCCGCCAGCACAGCCGCCTTTAGCTCATAAAGGTCGGTCATTGTTTCAAAAACAATCAAATCCGCGCCGTCTCCCGCCAAAATCTGCTCTTTAAAATAGTTATAAGCCTCGTCAAAGCTCAGCGAACCCGCGGGCTCGAGCAGCATACCGACGGGACCTATGTCGTGCGCGACAAGAGCGCCCGTGCCCTTCGCCGCGGCCTTTGCGTTGGATATCGCCGCACCCGTAATTTGCGAAACCGAGTATCCGCTGTTTTCAAGCTTATAGGAATTGGCGCCGAAGGTGTTTGAATAAATTATGTCGGCTCCGGCGTTGATGTAAGCCCTGTGAAAGGATTGGATAAGCCCGGGCTCGGTGATGTTAAGTGTTTCGGGAGAATGTTCGTAAACCGCTCCGCTTTTTTGTATCATTGTGCCCATAGCGCCGTCAAGAAGTATAAAATCCTTGGTTTTCAGCAGTGTTTTAAAATCCACAATGTTCCCCCCTGCGTCTGTATTGGCATTCGCCGCGCATATTGCAAACCGCGCAGCCGCGTTTTCTTTTTTCTATGGGATTTTCCGACAGACCGATTACCGCCGTAACCGATTTTGACGGAATAAGAATATAGCTTTCGTTGACGCTCAGACCGATTTTGCGCCCGGCGTCAAGCTCGCCGAGAAAGTATTTTTGAAGTGAAACCGGATAATCGCCGTAGCCCGGACTGAACCTGAAGGTCATATAAAGCCCCGGAAAAGCCTTGGCAATTTCCTGTTCCGCCGAATCGCAAACCTGTTCGATTGCCACGGTGGCGAAGCTGTCAAGCACAACCGCGCGCGCAAGATTTGAAACCTGCGTAACACGAATCAGCTTGTCCGCGTCCGCTCCGAGCGTGGCGCACAAAAGCACCGCCTTTTTGCAGCCCTCAAGGTGCTTTGCTATATCGTTGCCCTTAACAAGCCTTTCGCAGGGCAAATCAACAGCCTTGTAAAGAAACTTTGGGCGCAAGCATTTTAATATCTGTTGTTCGCAGTCGTTAATAAGCTCAAGCATTTTTTCATCCGGCTCGGCATTTGCTCCTCCCAGATAACGCAGCGCTTCGCTGTGACTTAAATGCTTAACCGAAATCATAAAAGACTGGACACCGCCTCGGTAATTTTCCGCGCGATGTACGGGTTGTTCATTGTATAAAGGTGGATTCCGTCAACTCCGTTCGATATCAAATCCACAATCTGTTCAACGGCGTAGGCAATACCGGCGTCGCGCAAAGCCTCGGGCTTGTTCTCATACTTCTGCATCATTTTAGAAAACTTTGCCGGCAGGCTCGCGCCGCACATTGAAACCATTCGTTCAATCTGCTTTTTATTGGTAACAGGCATAATGCCTGCCTCAATCGGCACATTTACGCGCGCGATTTTCGCTCTTTCAATGAAGCTGTAAAAAACGCTGTTGTCAAAAAACAGCTGGGTTATAAGGTGAGTGGCGCCGGCGTCAACCTTTTTGCGCAGGTTCAAAATATCGGCAACCTCGTCCTCCGCCTCGATGTGAACCTCGGGATAGCAAGCTCCGCAAATGTCAAAGCTGCCCTTGGAACGGATATAGGAAGTAAGGTCGCTTGCGTAGCAAAATTCCTTTTTCGGCTCTACCCCGGGAACATAATCTCCGCGCAAGGCAAGGATATTCTCGATTCCGTGCGCCTGAAAATCACCGAGCATAAAATCAATCATCTGCTTCGTACTGTTAACACAGGTGAGATGCGCCATGCTCTCAACACCATAGGTGTTTTTTATGCGCGAGGCAATTTCGCAGGTGCGGCTGTGACCGCCCGAACCGCCCGCGCCGTAGGTTACGCTGACAAAGTCAGGCTTAAGCGCGCAGATTTCCTCAAGCTTTCCGTATACCGATTCAATCGGGGATTCCTTTTTGGGCGGAAAAACCTCAAAGGAAAAAACTGTTTTATCCTGTTTAAAAAGTGAAGTCAGTTTCATTAACCCGCCTCCAATGGTAGTAATATAATATTTAATTATATCACAAACATATTCAGAAAACAACCGAAAGTTTTTTGTAAAAAGCCGGAAACCGCTTGAAAATTCGAACGTTTGTTGCTATAATAAAAGCATAATATCTGTTTAAGGCGGTGACAAAATGCGCAGACAATACATAGCGATAGACTTAAAATCCTTTTACGCGTCGGTAGAATGTGTTGAGCGCGGGCTTGATCCGCTTGACGCCAATTTGGTTGTCGCCGACCTGAGCCGAACCGAAAAAACCATTTGTCTTGCGGTTTCGCCGTCGCTTAAGCAGTACGGAATTCCCAGCAGGCCAAGGCTGTTTGAGGTTGTTCAAAAGGTTCGTGAAATCAACGCCGTGCGCAGAAGCAACGCGCCGGGCGGAAAGCTTGTGGGCGCGTCGCACTTCAGCTATTTTCTGAGCAGAAATCCCGATTTGGCGGTTGATTACATTGTCGCGAAGCCTCAGATGGCTCACTATATGAAAATAAGCACCGAAATATATAAGATTTATCTTAAATACATAGCGCCGGAGGACATTCACGTTTATTCAATTGACGAAGTTTTTATGGACGTAACCGATTATCTTCACACCTACAAGATGACCGCCGCCGAGCTTGCCGACACAATTATTCGCGACGTGCTGTCGCAAACCGGAATTACCGCCACCGCCGGAGTAGGAACCAACCTGTATTTATGCAAAATCGCGATGGACATTGTGGCAAAGCACATTAAAGCAGACAAGGACGGCGTAAGAATAGCCGTGCTTGACGAGCAAAAATACCGCCGGGAGCTGTGGCGGCACAAGCCGATTACCGATTTTTGGAGAATCGGCAAAGGAATATCCAAAAAGCTCGCTCAATACGGTATGTTCACAATGGGCGATGTCGCGCGGTGTTCGGTTTATAATGAGGACTTGCTTTACAAGCTGTTCGGCAAAAACGCCGAGCTGCTGATTGACCACGCCTGGGGTTGGGAGCCGTGTAAAATAAGCAATATAAAGGCGTACCGCCCCGAAAACACCTCGCTCAGCGTCGGTCAGGTGCTGTCCGAGCCATATGACTTTACAAAGGCAAGACTGATTGTGCAGGAGATGTCCGAAGGACTCGCGCTCGATTTGGTGCGCAAAAAGCTTGTTACAAACCAAATGGTAATCACCGTGGGATATGACAGAAAAAGTCTTGAAAAGGGCTACAGCGGTGAAATAACGGATGATTATTACGGCAGACAGGTGCCCGCGCACGCTCACGGCACCGAAAATCTTGACCGTTACACCTCGTCGTCAAAGGCGATTGTTGACGCTGTGCTCAGGCTGTTTGACCGCGTAGTAAACCCAAGCCTGCTTGTGCGCAGGATGTATGTAGTAGCGAATCATACGGCGTATGAGGACGAAATAAAAGACGGCGCCGTACAGCTCAGCCTGTTTTCGTCCGCTGAAAATGAAAACGGAGACACGCTGAAAAAAGAGCGCGACATCCAAAACACTGTGTTAAAGCTGCAGGAAAAATACGGCAAAAACGCCGTGCTAAAGGGTATGAACTTTAAGGAGGGCGCGACCGCGGTTGAGCGCAACGGACAGATTGGAGGTCACAGAGCATGACAGACAACTACAGTGATATTATTAACCTGCCGTACCGCAAATCCGAAAAGCATCCGGCAATGACGCTTCACGACCGCGCCGCCCAGTTTGCGCCGTTTGCCGCGCTGACAGGCTACGGCGAGGCAATTGACGAAACCGCGAGACTCACTGACAAAAAGCTTTCGCTCAGCGAGGATCAAACGCGCGAACTCAACGAAAAAATGAAATGGCTTGAAGAAAACCTCGGAAGCCGCCCGATGGTTACGGTTTACTTTTTTGTGCCCGACTCAAAAAAACCGGGAGGAAGTTATATGACCGTACACGGCAATGTGCGGCGGATTGATTATATTGAACGCAAGCTTATTTTCACCGACGATTACAAAATTAACATCGACGATATTTATACTATTTTCTGATATAACGAAACCGCTGACAGAAAACTCCGTCAGCGGTATTATTATTATTATTCATTATTTCCGTCGCTGTCCCGAGGCAGCTTATTTTGTTTTTCGGCACGTTTCCTTGAAAGATGCTGAAGCGCCAGCGCAACCGAAAGCCCGGCAATTATTACCGAAAATCCTCCGGTTATAATAGGTATTGCTGCGTCAAAGTCCTGCTTGGGAACAGAATCGTCGTCTATGCTGTTTAAAAATGGCTGCGTGTCTGCCTCAAAGGTCGCGTTAACGGATGTATTTTCCGGCTTGTTTCCGGAAGGCTTTTGAGCAGCGGAGGTTTTGCTCCCGCCGGACGTCCGCGCTTCAGTATCCGTGTTCGGAACAGAATTTGCCGAAGCGCCGGCAAAGCTTGCGTCACACGAAAATCCGCCGCCGCTGTCAATAAATTCGGCATCACTGTTCACACACTGAGAAATGCTGAAGCTCAGCGAAAAATCCCTGCGGCTCTCAGATTTAAAATGAAGGGTAAACAGCTTGTCGTTTACCGCAAGGCTTTTTCCGTTTTTGCAGTAATACACAAGCTTTGTTGTTCCGTTTTCGCTGCGGAGCGAAATTTTGCTGTCTGCGGATTTATCCGCCTTCACGAACTCAACCTCCGGGTCGCCGCAAAATATTTCAAGCGTAAAGGCATAAATTGTAACTCTGCTTTTTGAAACAATATCAACCTGTACCGCGCCCTTGCTTGTACATCGCGTATTTTCCGCAGCGAGCGAAAGAACCTCTGCCGCGAAAGCGTTGTGGTGAACTGTCAGAACAACAATAATTGCCGAAAAAATACAAACAAGTCTTTTTAACGTACTCACTTTACTCTGTGAATTCCCGACAGGTCGGAAATCATAATACATCCGGTTGTGCAGGAACGCGCGCAAGCTCCAAAGTCAGGGCAATCCGTGCACTTGTCATAATCAATAACGGCGCAGTTGTCCGCGACGGTAATCGCTCCGTTTGGGCAAGCCTTTACGCACTTGCGGCAGCCTATGCAGCCGTTTTTGCAAACCTTTCGGGTTTGAGCGCCTTTATCCTTGTTTGAACAGGTAACCACAACGCGCTCAACGTCATTCACGAGCGTAATAAGGCGGTTGGGACATTTTTTGGCGCAGATTCCGCAGCCGATACACTTGCGTGTGTTGACGTGCGCAATACCGTTTTCAATGCAAATCGCGTCCTGAGGACACGCCTCGGCGCAGTCTCCCAAGCCAAGACAGCCGTAGGTACAGCTGCCCTTTCCGCCGTACATCAGCTTTGCCGCGGCGCAGGACTGCATACCGCTGTAATCAACCTTATCCTCGGTAAAATTGCAGTCGCCGGCACAGTGAACAACAGCCACCTGCTCCGCAACATCCTCAAATTCAACGCCGAGCACCTCGCTCAGCTGACGCGCAACTCCGTCGGCGCCGGGAATACAAAGGTTGGCAGGCGTGCCGGGGTTTTCGCAAAGAGCCTTTGCGTAGCCGTCGCAGCCGGCAAAGCCGCACGCGCCGCAGTTGGCTCCGGGAAGGCAGTCACGGACAGCCGGAAAGCGTTCGTCCTCCTTAACCGCCATTACCTTTGACGCGACAACAAGCACAGCCGCGCATATAACGCCGATAATCACAACAGGGATTACGGCAGTAAGAATCGGTGTAAAATCCATATTTCAGCTCCTCCTCTACGCGAACAGATTTTCAACCACTCCGCCGAAGCCGAGGAAGGAAAGCGATGTTATTGCCGCCGCCACAAGCGTAATAGGCAGCCCCCTGAAGCTTTTGGGAACGTCGCAGCCCTCGATTGTCGAGCGCACGCCCGAAAACATTACCATCGCGAGGAAAAATCCGAGTCCGCTTCCCAGTGAATTTACCATTGCCTCAAGGAAGGTGTAGCCTTCGTCGATGTTCAGAATGGTAACGCCGAGCACCGCGCAGTTTGTTGTGATAAGCGGAAGATAAACGCCCAGACTTTTGTGAAGCGAGGGCATATAGCGCTTAAGTACAATTTCAACAAGCTGAACCAGCGCCGCAATAACAAGAATGAACACAATGGTTTGCAGATAGCCAAGGTTGTTCGGGGTGAGCAAATAGGTTTGAATCGGCCACGTAGCGGCTGTCGCCATAAGCATTACGAAAATTACCGCAAGGCTCATGCCGGTTGCCGAATCGAGCTTTTTGGAAACGCCCAAAAACGGACATATTCCCAGAAAGCGCGACAGCACATAGTTATTGATAAACACTGCCGAAAGCAGGATGATGATAAGCTTAGTCACTTACCGCCGCCTCCTTTCCGTCGCAGGAAAGCTTGCCGCATACAGCCGCGGAAGGACAGCCGGCGCATCCGAATTCTTCCTTTTTAGGCTTGTTTGACGCAAACTTGTTTACAAGCGCGATAAGGCAGCCAAAGACAAAGAATCCGCCCGGAGCCATTGTCATTATCGAGATTTTATTTTCGGACAAAACAGGGATTGGAACACCCATAAACGAACCGTTGCCGAAAACCTCGCGGATTGTAGCCATCATAACAAGCGCGAGTGTAAAGCCTGCACCCATTCCGACAGCGTCAACCGCGGAATCAAGCACTTTGTTTTTGTTGGCAAACATTTCCGCTCTGCCCAAAATTATGCAGTTTACAACAATAAGCGGAAGATAAATTCCCAGCGACGCGTCAAGCGCCGGGGCAAAAGCCTTTACCAGCATTTGAACCATTGTTACAAAGCCGGCTATAAGCACAATGTAGCAGGGAATACGAACCTTGTCTGGGATAACCTTGCGCAGCGCGGAAATAACAATGTTTGAACAAATCAATACAACCGTCGCGGCAACGCCCATTCCCAGAGCGTTTGTAACGCTGGTTGAGGTGGCAAGCGTGGGACATGTTCCGAGCACAAGCACGAGCACCGGGTTTTCCCTGATTAAGCCCTTTGAAAAGTTTTGCAGGGTGTTCATCACTTTGCCTCCTTTACACTGTCATAAGCTTCAAAAGCCGCGGTAATCGCCTTTTTGTATGCCTTTGACGAAATTGTAGCGCCGGTAACGGCGTCAACGCTGTCCAAAGCATCAGCGGTTTTTCCTTCGTACTGTTCACGGTACGGACTCGCGTTATCAACAACCTTTGAGCCGATTCCGCTTGTTTCGCTGTGAATCAGGGTTTCCGTTTTTTCGATAGTTCCGTCGGACTTTATTCCGCAAATAAGAACTATTTCGCCGCCGTAGCCCTTGGTGCTGAGCATAAACACATAACCCGAGCCGTTTTGGGCTTTGTAGGCTTCGGTCACTCCTTCGGGAAGGTCAACGCTCAGCTTTTCAAAGCCGTCCGCCTCGCTGAGCACCTCGGATCGTGCATGAGCGGCGGCTTCCTCCTCAGCTTTCGCGATTATCGGGGAGGTCACCATATTTATATACGCCAACAGCGCGGTAACCGCAAGACAAATTCCGGCAAGCACCGCAATCGGCTTAACTATATCTTTCACAGTTTATCGGCACCTCCCGTCAGAGGTCTCGGACGTGTAAGCTTTGTAATATACGGAGTAAGAATATTCATAAGCAAAATCGAAAAGCTTACGCCCTCGGGGAAGTTTCCCCAGAAGCGGATAAGAATTGTAATAAGTCCGCAGCCAACGCCGAACACAACCTTTCCCCACTTGGTGGGAGGCGTTGAGCTGTAATCGGTAGCCATAAAAAACGCGCCGAGCATCAAACCGCCCGACATTAACTGGTACGGAACATCCTTGCCGCAAATCAGCGACATTACGGCAACAGTGCCGATAAAGGCAACGGGAGTTTGCCAGCTTATTACTCTGCGGACAAGAAGGTAAAGTCCGCCGAGCAGCAGCGCGATAACGCAGGTTTCGCCGAGACAGCCTCCGCGAAAGCCGAAGAACATATCAAGATAAGACGGCAGCGCGGCTGTCTCTCCCTTTGTTATCAGTGTGAGCGGAGTCGCCGACGAAGCGGCGTCAACCGTTCCGCCTAATGACAAATTGGGAGCAGCCCAGTTTGTCATTGTGCCCGAAAACGCGGTCATCATTATAATTCTCGCGGTGATTGCGGGATTGGCAAAGTTTTGTCCGATTCCTCCGAACAGCTGCTTTACCACAATAATCGCTACGACGCTTCCAAACGCCACCTGCCACAGCGGAATTGTTACAGGCAGGTTAAACGCGAGCAAAAGCCCGGTTACAACAGCCGAAAGGTCGGACACGGTGACGTCGCGCTTACAGAGCTTTTCAAACAGAAACTCGGACAGCACACAGCAGCCAACGCAAACGGCGATTACCAAAAGGCTGCGAAATCCGAAAACCACAACCGACATCACAGCCGCCGGAAGAAGGGCTATTATTACGTCGAGCATAATCTTCCGAGTGGTTCGCGGCGAATGAAAATGCGGCGACACCTGAGAAATCAGTTTGCTCATTTTTTCTCCTCCTTTTCGGCTTTTTGCGCTTCCTTATACAGTCTTAAAACCGCCTTAGAAAGCTTGTTTGTCTGCACAAGCGGTCTTTTTGCCGGGCAAACAAAGCTGCAGCAGCCGCATTCCATACAAAGGTCAACCTGCAGAGCTTTTAAATCCTCAGCAGAATTCAGCTTATATGCCCTTGCGATTGCTCTGGGGTCAAGCTTAAGCGGACAATGGTTAAGGCAGGCTCCGCAGTTTATACACGCGGTTGTTTTCGGAGGAGCCGCCTCCTTTTTATCCATAACGGTTACGGCGTTAGTGTTTTTCAGCACAGGCGAATTGATGTCGGGCACGGTAATCCCCATCATCGGACCGCCGTAAATTATTTTTGCCGGCTCGCTTTTTAAGCCTCCGGCAGCCTCGATAACCTCGCCGATTGGCGCGCCGACCGGAACAATCACGTTTTTAGGCTCTTTAACCGCCGAGCCGTCGAGCGTTATACAGCGTTCAACCAGCGGCATTCCGGTTTCAAAATACTCAGCCAAAAATGCCATTGTAGTAATATTTATAACCACCGCGCCGACGTCAAGCGGCAAGCTTCCCTTTGGGATAAGCCGGTGCATTGTGTTGTAAACCAGCACTTTTTCGCCGCCCTGCGGATAAATTGAGGGCAGAACGTGAATTTCAACATCGTCCCTGTCCTTGGCAAGCTTTCTGAGAACAGCTATCGCCTGTTGCTTGTTATCCTCGATTCCAATGATATAGCGCGGAATTTTCATATACTTTTTGAAGGCGTCAATGCCTTTAAAAACATATTCAGCCTTGTCCATAATTGTGCGCGTGTCCGAGGTTATGTACGGCTCACATTCGGCGGCGTTAATTACCACCGCTTCAATCTCGCTCAGCTCGCGGACGTTGAGCTTTACGTTTGTGGGAAAGCCTGCGCCGCCCAAGCCTACCGAACCGCTGTCGGCAACAGCCTGAACAAAGCTTTTGTGGTCGGTAATAACAGGAGGCTTAATGCCCTCGAACCGCTCCTGCAAGCCGTCGGGCTTAATAACAACGCAGGGTACTTTTTGTCCGTTTGAAATAATAATTTCGTCAACCTTTTCAACCGTTCCCGACACACCCGAGTGAACAGGCGCGGAAACATAAGCGCTCGCGTCGGCAATTTTCTGACCGACCTTAACGTAATCTCCTTTTTTTACTACAGGCGCGGACGGTCTGCCGATGTGCATTGACATTGGAACAGTCAGCACGCTTGGCAGCGCAAGTCTTACGGGCGCTTTATCAGCGGTGTTTTTGTGATGCGGCACCCTTATTCCGTGTATTTTCATATATCCCCCTCCGAATTCAGAGTTTTGCGCATATGTATTAATTATAACACATTATCGCGCCTATACCAATAGTTTAACCTGCACAATTGGCGATTGTTTTTTTGGTTAGTTTGCTAAATTTTGGGCAAAAAAAGGAGCTGCTCAAACGAACAGCTCCTGTAAAAACTATTAAGCAAAAATTACTTAAGCTCAACCTCTGCGCCTGCTTCTTCGAGCTTGCCCTTGATTGACTCAGCGTCTTCCTTGGAAGCCTGCTCCTTAACGGTCTTGGGAGCGCCGTCAACGAGAGCCTTAGCTTCCTTAAGGCCAAGACCTGTAACTTCACGAACAGCCTTGATAACCTTAATCTTGTTAGCGCCTGCGCTCTTAAGGATAACGTCGAACTCTGTCTGCTCAGCGGCAGCGGCAGCGCCTGCGTCCGCGGGACCTGCAACTGCAACAGCAGCGGCAGCGGATACGCCAAACTCATCCTCTACAGCGTGTACAAGCTCTGAAAGCTCGAGAACTGTGAGGCCTTTTAATTCTTCAATAATAGCAGTAATTTTCTCTGATGCCATTTTATTTACCTCCGATTATGTTATTAGTTAATTTTATTTTTTGCGCAGCTTATTCCGCTGCTGCTTCCTCGGCAGGAGCTTCCTCAGCGGGAGCCTCGGCTGCCTTCTTTGCGAGACATTCCTCAAAACCGCCTTCATCTGCAACAGCCTGCATAACACGGGCAAATGCAGCGATAGGAGCCTGGAACGCTCCGAGTACGTTTGCGAGAAGAACTTCTCTGGTGGGGAGCTTTGAAAGAGCTGTGATTGTGTCCATATCAATTACAGCGCCGTCAAGATAACCTGCCTTAACTTTGAAGTTTTCGTGATCCTTCGCGTAATTGCAGAGGATTCTCGCTGCGGCAGCATATTCACTGTCGCTTGTCGCAAGAGCTGTTGTACCCTCGAGCACTGACTTGATGTCCTCAAGACCGGCTTCATCACACGCGCGTGAAAGAAGTGTGTTCTTAACAACCGTGTACTTTACATCGTTTTCACGAAGCTCTTTTCTGAGCTTTGTGTCATCCTCAGTGTTAATGCCCTGATAGCTTACTACAAGACCTGTGATAGAGTTTTTGAGTCTGTCGGAAAGCTCTGCGACGATTTGCTTCTTTTGCTCTAAAACGCTTTGACTTGGCAAAAAATTCACCTCCGATATTTTTTAATACCGCAGTTCAAGAAAAAACTGTCCGAAGACATACCTCGGACAGTTGACAAATACATAAATGTAGTTGCACTTTCCTCGGCAGGCAGATAAATCTTTACGCTTTCGCACCTACTGTCTTTAGAACTGCAAGAAAATATATTGGTAACTTAATTAAAATTAAGCGCCAAACTTGGTGGGGTTCATTCTTACGCTCGGACCCATTGTTGAAGTAACGGCGATTGAGCGCACATACTGACCCTTTGCGGCGGCAGGCTTAGCCTTGATGATAGCTTCTATAAGAGTGTTAAGGTTCTCGGAAAGCTTGTCTGCGCCGAAGCTAACCTTGCCGATGGGGCAGTGAATGATGTTTGTTTTGTCAAGACGGTATTCAATCTTACCTGCCTTGGCTTCCCTGATTGCTCTGGCAATGTCGGGAGTAACGGTACCTGCCTTGGGGTTAGGCATAAGACCGCGCGGACCGAGGATTCTACCGAGACGTCCTACAAGACCCATGCAGTCGGGTGTTGTAACCAAAACGTCGAAGTCCATCCAGTTTTCCTGCTGAATCTTCTGTGTCATATCCTCGGCGCCTACATAGTCAGCGCCTGCTTCCTTGGCAAGATCTTCGTTCGCGCCCTTGCAGATAGCAAGAACCCTAACGTTTTTACCTGTACCGTTGGGAAGAACAACCGCGCCTCTAACCTGCTGGTCAGCGTGACGGCTGTCAACGCCGAGCTTTACGTGAAGCTCAACGGTTTCGTCAAACTTAGCTGTGGCTGTTTTAATAACTGTATCCAGAGCCTCGTTTGTATCATATAATTTGGTTCTGTCAACGAGCTTAGCAGCGTCAACATACTTCTTACCGTGTTTCATCAGTTTTCCTCCATACTTAGGTGGTCAAGCGGAAACATCCTCCCACCCGGATTAATTAGTCAACTACTGTAATACCCATGCTTCTTGCGGTACCCGCAATCATGCTGATAGCCGCGTCAAGCGAACCCGCGTTGAGGTCGGGCATTTTCTGCTCGGCAATCTTAGTGAGCTGCTCTCTTGTGATTTTGGCAACCTTTGTTTTGTTAGGAACGCCGGAACCGCTGTTGATATTGCATGCTTTCTTTAAAAGAACCGCTGCGGGCGGAGTCTTTGTAATAAATGTGAACGAACGGTCCGCGTATACTGTGATTACAACAGGAATAATAAGACCGATGTCATTCTTTGTACGCTCATTAAAATCCTTTGTGAACGCAACAATGTTTACGCCGTGCTGACCGAGCGCCGGTCCTACAGGCGGAGCCGGAGTAGTTAATTAAGCCTACAACCTTTTGAGCCATTGTGTTTGCACCTCCAAAATTCGTGGTAAATTGCGGAACGCCACTGTGTAGGGTCCCTCCCACAGGGAACTTGAGTTCCCAATAAAAAGCCGCTTACGGCTGATTATTCTTCTGCCAACTCCGCCTGAGCGATTTCAAGCTCAACGGGAGTTTCACGTCCGAACATAGAAACAACTACGCGGACATAGTTTTTGTCGGTATCAAGCTCGTCTACAACACCGACGAAGTCCTCAAGAGGACCATCAATAATTCGTACCGAATCGCCTACCGAATAGGACACCTTAACAACTCTTTGTTCAACGCCCATTCTGTAAACCTCCGCGTCGGTAAGAGGAACGGGTTTTGATCCCGGTCCGACAAAGCCCGTGCAGCCGCGAATATTGCGCACTACATACCATGTTTCATCGGTGTAGATCATTTTTACAAAAACATAGCAGGGATAAATCTTGTTCTCAACCTCTTTGGTTTTGTCGCCTACTGTTTCGGTAACAATTTCGGTCGGAACCTTAGCGTCGATAATCATATCCTGCAAATTGCGGTTTTCCGCGGTTGAAAGCAGGTCGCTCGCAACCTTGTTTTCGTAACCCGAATAGGTATGAATAACATACCACCTTGCTTCTGAATCAGGCATTACAACTTTCTTCCTTTCGTAAGCTTAGTAATAACACGCTGTTATACAGAAGTTGTGTCCATAACAAGACCGAGTAAAGCAAATAAACCGCGGTCAAGAGCAAAGATAAACAAGCCCATGATTACGATTACGGCAATAACAATACCGAAGTTCTTTGTTGTCTGCCTTGCGGTAGGCCATGTTATTTTCTTCAGTTCACCCTTACAAGCAACGAGGTACTTCCAAAGCCTTTGAAAAACATTGGGCTTTTTCTTGGCAGCTTTTTTGGCGTCCGCTTTTTTTGAAACGGGCTTTTGGGCGTCTGCCTTCTTAACGTCTGCCTTTTTAGCGTCAGACTTCTTATCAGCCATAATGTACCTCCTTATTTAGTTTCCTTGTGAAGAGTGTGTTTCTTACAGAAGCGGCAGTACTTGTTCATTTGAAGTCTGTCGGGACTGTTCTTCTTGTTCTTCATTGTGTTGTAGTTTCGCTGTTTGCACTCTGTGCAGGCCAATGTGATTTTAACTCTCATAACGGCACCTCCCGGTTATTCGGAATATTTTTAGCCTCCCTCAGCAGGGCACAAAAATAAAGCCCCTTTTAGAGGTGATAACATTTTATCACATAAAACAAAAGAAGTCAAGCCTTTTTTAATAAATTCGGAGCCGAAGCGTCACTCGCTATCCTGCTCACTATATATAAACTGATTATCCGCGTGTCAAAACACAACGGACGCCAAAGCGTCCGTTATTTACTGGTCTTTGAGCGTGCTCATTCTCGAAACGGTTTTCCTGGGCGGCTTTTCGGGCTTAACTTCTTTTCCTATATATTTGCGGGCGGCTTCGGCAGCCCTTGACAAATCCTCGTCGAAGTATTCGTAAAGCTTGTCAAACTCGTCCTGCGAAAGCGAATTGAGCAATACTATTGTGATGATTGAACGCGTGTCGGCGTCGCCGTTGCCGTACTGAAGGTTAAAAACGCCCGCAAGCTTTTCAAGCTCCTTACGGTTGGCTTTGGCAATATAGGGTTTAAGCTTGGGCGCTATGTGCTCCTTGGCAAAGGTTGCGCCGCGGAAAGGATAATAGCAATCCTCCTCGCTTTTGATTTCTTCCTTCAGCTCGGGAAAATATGTCACAAAACGCTTAGCCAAGAACTTCGGGTCGGCTGTTCCGTCGTCAGACTTTTTCTTCTTTTGCTTAACCTGCTTCGCGCGCTTGATTGCCGAAGCGTTTGAAACTCCGTCAACAAAGTCGTTCGCAATACTTTCGGCGTCCTTTTGAGTAGCCACAACATCATCGTAAAGCCAGGTGGAAAGGGTTTTCCACTCGTTGTCGGGGCCTTCGTCGGTCATCGCGCAGGAGCGCAGAACCATCTGCTGTCTGTCGGTAAAATAGGCAACCGAATAAGCAATATTCTGACCTGTAAAGAGCGCTACAAGATCCTTGCCCTCTCCCTCGGAGGCAACCTTTTGACGGGTGTAGCCGTTCTTTTCAAGCTCCTCTCCGACCTTTTCTGCTATTAAATCAAAAGCCTTGGTATATTCCATAGATAATCATCCTCTCAGGGTAATTGTGAGTTATATTATACAATTATATTTACATTTTTTCAAGTTTATTTTTATCGGCGCGGAAAATATAGCGTTTTTTTCATTTTTGACATAAGTTTTAGACATTATGCACATTAAAAATGCTCAATATTTATATTGCTTTTACATTAAAATATTATTTTTTTCTTGACGAATATGTGCATTTGTGTTAAAATATTTAAAAAGAAAATTTATACACAATTCTTTTATTTTTCCGAGGCGCGCAATGACCAGAGAGTTATTAAACAAAAAATTAGGAAGCAACATACGCAAGTACCGTCTTACGGCTGACATCAGCCAGGAATCTCTTGCGAAAAAGGCAGGGCTTTACCCGGCTTATCTGGGCAGACTTGAAAGAGGTGAAAAATGCCCGACAATTGACACACTTTACAAAATATGCAAAGCGCTTGGAGTCACCATGGCAGAGGTGCTTTCGTTCGACAAAAGCACTTACGAGCTTAATTCCGACGCAATGACGCGCATAGAGCACGTGCTTGACAGACTTGAGGAGCCCCAGCAAATCAAGGTTGCCGAGATTGTTGAGCATATTGCCGAAATTAAATAAGCAGCAGTTCAAAGCAGGTAAGCTGAATTTTATTAAAATAACCGCAGGGCCGCGTGTTGACCGGTTCGCGGACGTGAACAATCTTTTGAGTCCGTCCGCGAGTCAAACGGAAGCGCGCCCTGCTTTTTGCTGCAATAACGCGCCGCAATACTGCGTTGTCGTCCTTGCAAGGCGCCAGCCTTGCGGCGTCCTCCGCCTTGTCTTGCGAAAAATATCTTCGCAAAATATAAGTCTACTTTCTTTCAGGAATTAGTATGAGGCCGTAAAAAAATCGAATGGGTATTGATTGATTTATTAAGTTGTGATATAATATTATAGAATGGGTAAAAAATCCGTGAAAGGACAGTTTTTATGATAAAAGCCAACGAGTACCGCACCGTAAGCTGCGGTGAATTAAGAGAAGAAAACATCGGTCAGCAGGTAAAGGTTGCCGGCTGGGTTGAAAATATCCGCGACCACGGCGGCGTAATGTTTTTGGATATCCGCGACGAGTACGGAGTTTTGCAGGTGGTTGTCCACAACGACGAGCTGCTTAAAAGCATTAACAAGGAATGTACCGTAACCCTCAGCGGCGAGGTTGTAAAGCGCGACGAGGACACAATCAACAAGAAAATCGCCACGGGCTTTGTCGAGGTTCACACCGAGGACATTAGGGTGCTGGGCAAGTGCAAAAACGTTCTCCCGTTTGAGGTTGCAACTTCAACCAACACCGGCGAGGACGTAAGACTTAAATACCGCTTTCTCGACCTTAGAAACCCGAAGGTTCACAACAATATTTTATTCCGTTCAAAGGTTGTTTCCTTCCTCAGAAAAAAGATGGAGGAAATGGGCTTTAACGAAATCAACACACCGATTCTGTCAACCTCATCACCCGAGGGCGCGCGTGACTATCTTATTCCCAGCCGCAAGCACAAGGGCAAGTTTTACGCGCTTCCGCAGGCTCCGCAGATTTTCAAACAGCTTTTGATGGTCAGCGGCTTTGACAAGTACTTCCAGATTGCCCCCTGTTTCCGCGACGAGGACGCAAGGGCGGACCGTTCGCCGGGCGAGTTTTATCAGCTTGACTTTGAAATGGCGTTCGCTACTCAGGAGGACGTTTTTGACGTTGCCGAGGAAGTGCTTTATGAAACCTTTAAAAAATTCAGCAGCTTAGAGGTCAGCAAGCCTCCGTTTAAGCGTATCCCCTTTGCCGAGGCTATGCTGAAATACGGCACAGACAAGCCCGACCTCAGAAATCCGCTTGAAATAAAAGAAATCAGCGATATGTTCGTTGAAACCGACTTTGCTCCCTTCCGCAAAAAATGCGTTCGTTCAATCAACGTTCCCGGAGCCGCCGCTCAAAGCAAAAAGTGGTTCAAGCGTATGGAGGAGTTCGCGCTTTCAATAGGTATGAAGGGCTTGGGTTACGTTAAGGTTAACGATGATTTGACCTTTGACGGACCTATCGACAAGTTCTTAAAGCCCGGCGACCGTGAAGAATTAATCGACCGCAACTCGTCAAAGGCAGGCGACGTTATTTACTTTATCGCCGACACTGCAGCCGAAGCTCCCAAGCTTGCCGGTCAAATCCGCACCGAGGTCGCCAACCGCTTAAAGCTGGTTGACGAAAGCAAATTCGAGCTTTGCTTCATAGTTGACTTTCCTATGTTTGAGCGCGACGACGACGGCAAGGTTATCTTTACCCACAACCCGTTTTCAATGCCGCAGGGCGGACTTGACTCTCTGCTCAACAAGGATCCCGAGGAAATTTTGGCTTATCAGTACGACATTGTATGCAACGGCGTAGAGCTTTCTTCGGGCGCTGTGCGCAACCACGACATTGAGATTATGAAAAAGGCGTTTGAAATCGCGGGCTACAGCGAGGACGACCTCAAAGCCAAATTCAGCGCGCTTTATAACGCGTTCCAATACGGCGCTCCGCCGCACGCCGGTATGGCTCCCGGTGTTGACAGAATGATTATGCTGCTCAACGGCGAAGAAAACATCCGCGAAGTAATCGCGTTCCCGATGAACTCAAACGCTCAGGACGTGCTCCTCGGTTCACCCGGCGAGGTAACCGAACAGCAGCTCCGCGAGGTTCATATAAAATTAAGATAATATATATGTTCGGAGAAGCCGTCGCAAAACGGCTTCTCTTTTTTGCGAGGCTAAACTGTACACTTATTTTTTTAATAAACTGTGTATTTTAATATATACAGTTTTGTGTTACAATGCAATCATTCCAAAACAGGGAGTGATATAAATGCAAATTTCAAATGTTCAAAAAACTAAATATACCGGCAAAGCCATGGCGCTGACCGCGATGTTCGCGGCGCTGATAACCGTAGCGACCGCTTTTATCAAAATTCCGGCGCCGGTAGGATACGCACACGCCGGCGACGCCGTAGTTTATCTCGCGGCGTGCGTGCTGCCTGCTCCGTTCGGCTTTATCGCGTCCGCATTGGGCGGCGCGTTTGCCGATTTGCTGTCAGGATACGCGGTCTGGGCAATTCCGACAGCGCTTATTAAGGCGCTTAACGTCCTGCCGTTTTATCTTGTGCTCCGCCGTACGCGGCGCGCGCGCGGGAACAGCCGTATTCTCAGCCCCCTGACCCTGCTTATGCTTCTTCCTACTTCGCTGGTGACCGTCGGCGGTTACTTCGCAGCCAATTTGCTGCTCTACGACGTCGGCGCGGCTTGGGCGGAAACACCGTTCAACCTGATTCAGGCCGCCGTTGCCGCGGTGATGTTTATCATCCTTGCCGCAGCGCTCGATACGGTAAAGTTCAAGCAAAAGCTCGCGCTTTATGACTAATACTTTGCAAGGCGCCAGCCTTGCCGCGTCCTTCGCCTTGTCTTGCGAAAAATATCCTCGCAAAATATAAGTCTACTTTCTATCAGGAATTAGTATAAGGCAATCCGCACACCTGAATTATGCGGTATTGCCTTAGTAAAAACACGGCAGCTTTGTTAACTGCCGTGTTTTTGTTTACTCCGCTTTGTTCTTATTTATACTGTCTTTTATTTGATTAAATGAAATGCCGTATTTCAGGGCAATGTCCTTGGCGTAGCTTACTCCCTGCGGCGGCAGCAGGCTTACCTTAAAGCTTCGTTCGCCGTCGTGCATTCCCGTTACAAGGCTTGCCGCCTTGCTGCCGCCTTCAACGGCATCGTTCAGCTCGTTTACGCTCCGCGCGAGGTCGTGCATATGGGTGTTGAAAATACAGCGCACGCCCAAATATCTCATCGCCTTTACAACATCCTTGGCTATAAACAGACCTTCGGTTACGCTGGTTGTGGCGAGGCTTTCGTTTAACAGCATTACACTGCGCTCGGTGGCAACCTGAAAGATTTCGGAAAGGCGCTTGCTTTCCTCGCCCAAACGTCCGAGGTCAACGGTGTCGTTTTCGTCCGCCGGAAAGTGAGTGAAAATGTTGTCGCAGGGACTGATTGCCGCCCGTGAAGCCGGAACATATATTCCGAGCTGTGCAAGGTGCATGGCGAGTCCGTAGGCTTGGGTAAAGATTGTTTTACCGCCGCGGTTGGGACCAGTGAGAATGAAAATACGGTAATCGTCGTTAAAATCTATATCATTTGTAATTATGTTGATGTTATCGCCCTGAACATTTTTTATGGCGAGCTTTAGGTTGTACAAATCCTTAAACGAGCAATCGCGCTGTTCGGCCGGAAGAATTTCAGCCTTGCAAACCGGCATTCCCTGCGCTTTGATTTTGTCGATAAGCTCAGCCCAGCGGACATAGAAAATTATTTCGGGCATAAGTCCGATAAGCATATATCCGCTTATATTTACATAGCGCTTAACGGTGTTTTTGATTTCGTTGCAGGTTTGATTCATTATATTTGTGACAATATCCTTGATTGCGTGTGAAAGCGAGTCGGCGCCCGTAACGGTACTTGTGCTTATTTTAACGCCTGTCATACTGTCGTTAAGCTCGGTTTTTTGGGTAAAGCCCGGCATTGATATTGGCGTGGCAGGATGAAACAGGCGGATGCTTTCTATGTCACCGGTGCCGTGATGAAGCTCCTCCCTGCGGTCAGCAAAGCGCATAAAGCGGCGCATAAGTCCGCTCTCCTTAAACTCGCTGTCGTTCAGACAGACAACTCCGGCTGATTTTGGTCGGAGCATACTGTCAAGGTTTACGCCTATAGTAATGCTTTTGAGCCGCTTAACCTTGGCGAGCATTTCGTCGATGTCCTTCTTTAAATCGTCGAAACCGCTTTCAAGCGAAATTTTGGTAACTGTTTCAAGCAGGTCGCGCATCCCCTTTGAACGTATGTCGAGAGAGGATAAAACGTCGCGCAGCATCGAGATACAGCAAACATACTCGTCAACCTCGCGCAGGCGGTTTACAAGCGACCAAAACGCCGCGCTGTCCTGATCCTTTTGAAAACGCTCGAGGTCGCGCAAATCCGCAAGCTTGCGCACAAGCTCCTCCATCGCGGTGCGCAGCTTGGGGAATCTGAGAAAATCCTCAAACACATCGCAGCGGTAACTGATGACCTCGGGGTCGTCGGTTACGCTGACCATAAGCTTGCGCATATGCTCGCGCTCGTACTTTTGGTCGGTCAGGGCTTCAAGTATAAAATCAATTGACAAGTCGTTGATGCTTTCGTTTGTGAGCGTGTTGCTCTTTTTTTCCTTGTTTCGCGGATATAACAAGCTGTATTCCATATCACCGCACCTCATCTTTCACCCCCATTATACTACAGTAAAAATCAACTTACAAGCAACTGTTTGTACACAAAATAAACCTTTAGTTGAAAAACGGCGTTTTTCTTTCAAACTTAGTGAAGAAATCAATAATATCGCGCTGACGAATTTCGCCGGCAAAGCGCGGAATCGCGAATTTTCACAAGAATAAACAGGCTGCGTGTTGTCATTGACAAAATAATTATTTATTGTATAATAGAAATGTTACGATAATTAATCAAGGCAATACCGCGTAATTCAGCGCGGACTGCCTTAAACCGGAGGAAAAATATATGGCAGGAAACAAGAAAATGGTCGAGGCGATTACAAGCCGCGACGAGGACTTCGCAAAATGGTACACCGACATTGTAAAAAAAGCTGAGCTTGTGGATTATTCGGGCGTAAAGGGCTGTATGGTAATCCGTCCCTACGGCTACGCGATTTGGGAGCTTATGCAGGCGGATATGGACAGACGCTTTAAGGAAACCGGACACGAAAACGTGTATATGCCCATGTTTATTCCCGAAAGTCTGCTGCAAAAGGAGAAGGATCACGTTGAGGGCTTCGCGCCCGAATGCGCATGGGTAACAATAGGCGGTCAGGAAAAGCTGACAGAGCGCCTTGCTGTTCGCCCCACCTCGGAAACACTTTTTTGCGAGCACTACAAAAAGGTTATTAATACATACCGCGACCTGCCCAAGCTGTATAACCAGTGGTGCAGCGTGGTAAGATGGGAAAAAACCACACGTCCGTTCCTGCGCACCTCGGAGTTTTTGTGGCAGGAAGGTCACACAATGCACGCTACCGCCGAGGAAGCTAAGGAAGAAACCCTTAGAATGCTCAGGGTTTACAGCGATTTTTATAAAGAAACCCTCGCTATTCCGGCTGTAACCGGACAAAAGACCGAGAAGGAAAAGTTTGCCGGAGCGGAAGCCACCTACACAATAGAGCCGATGATGCACAACGGCGTTGCTTTGCAGGGCGGCACCTCGCACTACTTCGGAGACGGCTTCGCTAAAAGCTTCGGAATTACCTACACGGGCAGGGACAACAAGCTTCATTATCCGCATCAGACCTCGTGGGGCACTTCAACAAGAATGCTCGGCGCGCTGATTATGGTTCACAGCGACGACGACGGACTTGTGCTTCCGCCCAAAATCGCGCCGGTTCAGGTTGTTATTATCCCTGTTGCCCAGCACAAGGAAGGCGTGCTTGACAAGGCGTACGAATTAAAGGCGGAGCTTCAAACAAAGTTCCGCGTAAAGCTTGACGACAGCGACCACGCTCCCGGATGGAAGTTCGCGGAATACGAGATGAAGGGCGTGCCGGTGCGCGTTGAAATCGGGCCCAAGGACATTGAGAAAAACCAGTGTGTTGTTGTAAGACGCGACACACGTGAAAAGGCTTTTGTTCCGCTTGACGGACTGGCTGAGTTTACGGAAAACCTTCTTGTGACAATCCACAACGATATGTACGAACGCGCCGCCAAGAATACCCGGGAAAAAACCTTCACCGCCACAAGCTATGAGGAATTTATCGAGACCGCCAAAAACAAGCCCGGATTTATAAAGGCGATGTGGTGCGGCGACAGCGCGTGCGAGGAAAAGCTTAAGGATGTTACGGGCGGAGTTAAAAGCCGCTGTATCCCCTTTGAGGAGGAACACCTTGCCGACACCTGCGTATGCTGCGGAAAGCCCGCGAAGCACATGGTATTCTGGGGCAAACAATACTGATATTTGATATAAATTATACGGAGTTGAAAAAATGCCTATTAAGGTTCAAAGCAATTTGCCTGCAATAAAGGTTCTTGAAAGCGAAAACATTTTTGTAATGCCCGACGACGTCGCGTTAAAGCAGGACATCCGTCCGCTTAAAATACTGATATTAAACCTGATGCCGACAAAAATCACAACTGAAACCCAGCTTCTGCGGCTGCTTGGAAACAGCCCTTTGCAGGTTGACATTGAACTTCTTCAAATGGCGTCGCACGTTTCAAAAAACACTCCGTCAAACCATTTGAACACCTTTTACAAAACCTTTGACGAAGTTAAAAACGACACCTTTGACGGTTTGATAATCACCGGCGCTCCCGTTGAACAGCTCGAGTTTGAAGATGTTGATTACTGGGACGAGCTTTGCCGCATTATGGAGTGGTCAAAGAAAAACGTGTATTCAACCTTTCACATTTGCTGGGGCGCCCAGGCAGGACTTTACTATCACTACGGAATAAAAAAACACACTCTGTCAGAAAAGCTCAGCGGAATTTACACCCACAACGTGCTTGACCCTCATCACCAGCTTATGCGCGGCTTTGACGACACATTTCAAATTCCCCATTCGCGCTACACCGGAGTAAAGCTCGAGGAGGTGCGCAAGGCGCCGCAGCTTGATGTGCTGGCGGTAAGCGAAAAAGCGGGCGTTTCCGTAATCTGCTCAAAATCGGGCAGGCAGGTTTTTGTGACAGGCCACGCCGAGTATGACCGCGACACGCTCGCGAACGAATATATGCGCGACCGCAACCGCGGAATTAATCCGCAGATTCCGTACAACTACTTTCCAAACGACGACCCCGCAAGGGTTCCGCCCATGGTGTGGCGCAGCAACGCAACGCTGCTGTACACCAATTGGCTGAACTACTTTGTATATCAGGCTACGCCGTATGACTTAAACGAGCTTGAGCATTACGCCCAGTAATTTAAGGCAACACCGCATAATTCAGGTGTGCGGTATTGCCTTAACAAACGGTTTTCAGAGGAGCCGGCTTAAAAAGAGCCGCGCTCCTTTTTATTGCGTGTTTAAGCCGCTTTTTTTACCGCGGCACTTGAAACGGCGGCGCAATTATGGTATTATTAGATATTAAGGCAACACCTTTCGCGGTAAAGCCTTATACTAAGTATTAAAAATGAGGTTGTTCTATGTCATCATCAAACGCAATCGGCGTGTTTGATTCGGGGCTCGGCGGACTTACCGCTGTAAAGGAATTTTTGCACGTGCTTCCGAACGAGAAGATTATTTACTTTGGCGACACCGGCAGGGTTCCCTACGGCACCAAAAGCCGTGACACCATTAAAAAGTACTCGATTCAGGACACCGGCTTTCTTTTGAGTCACAACGTCAAGATGATTGTAGCCGCCTGCGGCACTGTCAGCTCGGTGGCCGGAAAAATGCTCGAGGAAAAGCTCGGCGTTCCCTACACCGGGGTTGTAAACCCGACCGTGTTTACAGCGGTCAAGGAAACCGCAAACGGAAAAATCGGCGTTATCGGAACACCCGCGACGGTTAACAGCCACAGCTACCGCGACAGAATAAACAAGCTTAACCCCGAGCTGAAGGTTTTTGAACAGCCTTGTCCGCTTTTTGTGTCACTGGTTGAAAACGGAATTATTCACCGCGACGACCAAATTACACGTCTGGTTGTGAAGCGCTGTCTTTCGGAGCTTCGGGAAAGCGGAGTTGACACGCTGATTTTGGGCTGTACGCACTTTCCGCTTTTGCGCGACGCAATTCAGGACTTTATGGGTGACGGCGTTAAGCTGATTGACTCGGGTTACGAAACCGCGGTTTACGCCGCAAAGGTTTTGGAAGAAAAAAATCTTCTGAACGATGACGGCAAACCAAAGACTCCGTCATTTTACGTAAGCGACACGCCCGAAGGCTTTGAAAGCGTCGCGGGGCTGTTTTTGGGACGCGATATGGAACACAGCGTTACACAAATTGATATTGAACAGTATTGAGGAATATATGGATAACATTGAACGCTATATGATTTCAATTGTGGGCGAGCAGACCATGGACGGCGAAACCGACCGCATCGAGGTGCTCACCGCCGGAAAATTCATAAAGAAAAACAACCGCTTTTACATCGGTTACAAGGAATATAACGAGGAAAACCCGAACGACTGGAGCGACAACCTGATTAAGGTTGACGAAAACATTGTGACCATCAACCGCAAAGGTCAGTTCGGCTCTCAGCTGATGCTTGAAAAAGGCAGGCGCCACCAGTGCATTTACAGCACAATCGCCGGAGATATGAGCATTGGCGTGTTTACAAAAACCGTTGACAACAGGCTCGGAGAAAACGGCGGAACGCTCGAGGTCAGCTATACTCTCGATTTCAACACCGACCTTGTGAGCGAAAACAGATTTTTTATCACGGTTGAAGAAAAACAAGTAATGTGAGGTTAGAAAAATGGATATATACGCACTTGCTGTGAGCAAGCTTAAAGAAGCAGTTACAAAAGCAATCGAAAAAGCTGTTGAGGACGGCGCGCTGCCAAACGCGGAGCTTCCCGATTTTATAATAGAAACACCTGCCGACCAAAGTCACGGCAACTTTGCTACCAACGCGGCAATGGCAGGCGCAAAGGCGTTCCGTATGCCTCCGTTCAAAATTGCGCAGGCAATTACCGAGCGCCTTGACCTTAGCGGTACAATGTGCGAACGCTTTGAAACCGCCGGCCCCGGCTTCATTAACTTTTTCCTCGGCGCCGAATTTTACAGCCGTGTGATCCGGGAAATTACCGCAAACCCCGAAAGCTACGGCGAGTCTGACTTCGGCAAGGGCGAAAAAATAATGGTTGAGTTTGTTTCGGCAAATCCAACCGGCCCCATGCACATGGGAAACGCGCGCGGCGGAGCCTTGGGCGACTGCCTTGCGGCGGTGCTCAACAAGGCAGGCTACAGCGCTTACCGCGAGTTTTATGTTAACGACGCCGGCAACCAAATCGAAAAGTTCGGCTGTTCGCTCGAGGCGCGTTATCTGCAAATCTTCAAGGGCGATGAAATTGAATTTCCCGAGGACGGTTATCAGGGCGCCGACATCACCGACCTCGCGCGTGAATATGCCGATATCAACGGCGACGCGCTTGTTGACGCCGAGCCCGAGAAGCGCAGAAAGGCGCTTGTAGATTATGCTCTGCCGAAAAACATCAAAAAGATGCAGGACGATATGGCGGCATACAGAATTGTTTACGACAAGTGGTTCTTTGAAAGCGAGCTTCACAAAAGCGGAGCGGTTAAAGAGGTTGTCGACCTGCTGACCGCAAACGGACTGACCTATGAAAAAGAGGGCGCTGTCTGGTACAAAAATAAACAGGTTCTCACCGAGCTGCTGCTCAGCGAAGGCAAAACTCAAAAATACATTGACAATCTTGAACTAAAGGACGATGTACTTATTCGTCAAAACGGCAATCCCACCTATTTTGCGGCGGACATCGCGTATCACAAAAACAAGTTTGACCGGGGCTTTGAAACCCTGATTGATATTTGGGGAGCCGACCACCACGGCCACGTAATGAGAATGAAGGGCGCGATGAACGCTATCGGCTATGACGGCAGCCGCCTTAACGTTGTGCTTATGCAGCTTGTAAAGCTGGTGCGCAACGGCGAGCTTGTTAAGATGAGCAAACGCACCGGCAAGGCGATTCAGCTTCGCGACCTGCTCGAGGAAGTTCCTGTTGACAGCGCAAGGTTCCTGTTCAACACACGCGAGGCAAACACCCAGATGGACTTTGACCTTGACCTTGCCGTAACGCAGGACAACCAAAATCCCGTGTACTATGTTCAGTACGCTCACGCGCGGATTTGCAGCATTTTTAAAGCGCTTGCCGCAGACGGAATTACGCCGAGGGATTGTTCACCGGAGGAGCTTGCCCTTTTGACCGCTCCCGAGGAACGCGAGCTTATAAGCCACCTTGCTCTTTACACCAACGAAATCGAGAGCGCGGCAAAGGATTACGACCCCACCAAAATCACAAGGTATGTTACCCAGCTTGCCACGCTGTTCCACAAGTTCTACAACGCCTGCCGCGTAAAGGGCGTTGACGAAGGCTTGATGCAGGCAAGGCTTTCACTTTGCGGCTGTGTGCGTTCGGTTATCAAAAATGTTCTTACAATGTTCAGCATAAACTGCCCCGACAGTATGTAATATAATAAGTAAGCTTATTAAAAGCGCAAAGCTCATTTTAGGACTTTGCGCTTTTTTATTTGTGAATTATAACTAATTATTGTAAAAATTACGTAAAATTGTATTGACTTATAATATGATTTATACTATAATTAATGCAACAATTTAAATTCGGGGTGATATTATGAGGCCTATACAAAAGTTAGTTTCCTGTTTTCTCTCCGCGCTGATTCTGTCGTCAGCGGCTGTAACCGCGGCTAACGCGCAGACAACGGGAGGAAAGCTTGTTTTCAAAGATATTAATAACGCCGAAACCTTAATAACCTTCACTGACGGAAGCAAAAAAGCTTTCGGTGGTGCCTTGGACACGGTAAAGTCCGAGGAAGCCGCGGCGCTCGAAGGCGTTTCGTCCTATGAGCTTTTATACGGCGGCAAAACGCTGTTAACCGTCACTCTCAGGGGCATTCAAAATTCAAACGGCACAGCGGCTAATCCATACAAAATGAACGGTTACTACGCTGTTGACATTGAAAACATCCGGGGCAACAAAAGCGCGTTTGTAACCGGTCTTTCGCCGTCAAACGTACAGCAGGTTGAAGACGCGCTGATTAAAAGCGCTTCCTCAAACGAAGCAATGGATATTACCGCGCTTGATTTTATTGACACAGAAAAGCAGGGACTTGAAGAATCCGACCTTTACCTTTGCTGGGCAGGCGCAAGCGCCAACGTTCTGACATACACAGGCTGGGCGGAGCAGGCAGGCTTCAGGGACAGCGACGAGCTGTTTGAGAAGTACATTGACAGCTTCAGCAACAACGGAAACTCAACGGAAAATTCGATGGCGTGGTTCTTTAACGGAGCTTATAACTCCGAAGAATATATGCAGGACTTTATGGCGGTTCCCAAAGCGGGCACCGGCAAATTCTTTAAAGATTATGCCTATGACAAGGTTACAAAGGATTACGACTTTTTTAAAGGCACAGACACAATGAAGCAGTTTACGCGCGACATAAGAAACGGCAAGGGCATTGTTCTCGGAGTTGACTATTTTTTTGATAACGGCGAACTTGGCTCGGGACACGCTGTTTCGTGCTGGGGATATGTCACCGACAACGATTACTCCGAGGATGAGGCGGAGCATTATGATATGCTTATTATCACCGATTCCGACTCGGATTTTACCGGCATTAATGACCGCCGCACAGCGCCGAACCGCCTGTGCGCCTATGAAATTGAGCCTTATTTAATAAAAGATGACATCTTTGAAAGCTCCGAGGCAGAACAAACCTGGCTTTTCTCGGGCTACGGTTCATACATTCTATCCGATTATTCCTCTGTAACTCCCTATTCGGCGGATTTGGAAAAGGAAACCCTGATTAAAGCAACGAGAAACAAAAACACCACAGTCGATTTTTCAGCGCTTGACATCTTTACCGGCGAAAACGATACACCGGACGGTCATTATCCGGTAACAGATGACGTTGACGCCTATATAGCGGTTAATTACAAAAACGCATCGTTTAAGGAAACACCCGATACCGTCAATATAAATCTTACCGTTACAGACAAGAACGGAAATACTGTTTATAACCGGACAAAAAGCTTTTCCGGATTTGAATTCAGCTACGGTGATTTTTCAATTACATCAGTCTTTAACGCGGGCAAGCTTTCCGCGGGCGAATACACAGCCTCGGCAACCATAAATCCCGACAAAAAGCTTCGGGAGGCGTTTTTTTACAACAACACTGTAAGTTCGGTGTTCACGGTAGAAAAATCGTATTTTGACAGAAGCAATGTCAGGCTGAAGCTGAGCAGCCCTAACCCCGGCTACAACGCCGTTTCCTATGACTTCGCCGTTGAAGGGCTCAGCGGCGAACAGCTTGAAATGATAGAAAGCGCCGAGCTTTACGGTATCGAATACTTCGATTATGATACAAACGAAAGGTACGAGTACGAAATCGAATGTGAATATGATAATTTTGACGACATTTTTCCGACGGTCTGTTGGTTCGAAAATCAAACAGACGTCAGTCTAAAGCTTAAACTGAATTTAAAAAATCACCCGCCCGTGTATATATACAGCGACACAGTAAGCATTGACTATCCGCAAATTGATATTGAAGGCGACGACAGATTTAACGTTTCAAAATTCTATAAGGTTAAAGATAACGCAACGGGCTTTGAAAACGGTCAAAAGCTTGAATTTAAGATATCCAATGAATCCGGCGAAAATTATCAAAACAAAACCGTTTCCGGCTCCTATCACCTTGAAGCAACCGGCTCCGACGGCAACGTTGTTGTCCTTACCGATCCCGTAGATTTCAGCCTTGAATACTCAAAAACCAAAAAGGTGACAATAACCAACTTTGATTATCCTCTGCCAAAGGGCTATTACGAGCTGAACATCGTCTTAGACGGCGGCTTTGTCTGGAATAAAAACTATATTTATATGAGCTTGTTCATTGCTTCGGGCGCAGATGAAACAGAGGACTACAATTTCGGCGATGTTAACCTTGACGGCGAAGTTGACATCAGCGACGCTACTCTGCTTCAAAAATATCTTGCGAAAATAACTGACCTCAGCGATATTCAGCTTGAGCTCGCGGAGGTTTACAAGGACGGAACGGTAAACATCGCCGACGTTACAGCCATCCAAAAAATGATTTCGGAATAAAAACATTAAAACCGCCCATACTATATGTATCAAAAAAGGCGGTGACAATATGACTAAAAAACACAAAACAGCCGGCGGCAAGACTCCGCCGGAATTCCCTTCGCGCCGCGGCAAAAACAACAACCCCGAAATTGATGAGGTTGTTTGCCGCGAAGCCTTTAACTCCAACCGTCAAAGCGGAGTTAAAATTGACAACATCACCGAAGTGATAACCGCCGAAGCGGATATAAAAAAATAAAGGCAACACCGCACAATTCAAGCAATCCGCACACCTGAATTATGCGGTATTGCCTAAAAAAACGGTTGGCTCATTTTATCCGCTTCGGATTTTGAGCCAACCTTTTTTATGTAATTACTTTTTTATAAACATCTGGTAAGGAATCCCGAACCATTCTCGCACAAAAAACGTAGGCGCGTATTCAACTGCGGTGTTCGCGTTATACGCTCCGAATTCCCACTTCAGTCCGAGCTGTTCCTCGATTATCCGCGCGCGCTGCTGATGAAAGCCGTCGGTAACAATCGCAACATTTTTTCCGAGGTTGTTTTTTTCAATTATCTCGTTTGAGTATTTAAGGTTTTCCTTTGTGTCGGTGGATTTATCCTCAATAATCATTCTGTCCGCCGATATTCCCTTTTTTATCAGATTATCATACATACACTGAGCCTCGCTGACGGGTTCCCCTTTTCCCTTTCCGCCCGACAGCACCGCCTTGGCGTTTGGGTTTTCCTTAAGATATTTTTCCGCCGCTTCAATTCTGCCTCTGAGCATCGTAGAAGGATGTCCGGCAGGCATAACCTGAGCGCCCAGCACAACAGCGGTGCTGTTGACCGGGGGAGCTTGGTTCATTCCGATAACCATAAAAGCCGAAACAATAATTCCGTAAATAACAAAAGCCGTAAAAAGGGTATTAACAGTGTAATAAAGCGCCTTTGTAACAAATAAATGAGCGCATAATCCTCGGATTGCGCGGTGTATGGGTTTGCAGGCAATCAAGAAAACCCAAACGCACACAGCCATTCCCGAAATATTTCCGATATTGATAACGTTTACGGTTAAGGGAAAGGCAAAAAAGCCAAAGCCTGCCGCCGCCGCGATGCAAATTATTACTCTTATTATTGTAAATATCATTTTCGTTCCTCCAATCTGTCAATATTATAAATCATTCACGGGAAAATTACAACAGGCAGTGCGTATTGACTTTTCAGATTTTTAATGATATTATAGCCTTGTAACACAACGTCAGGGAGCGGTTTTATGAAATGTCCAAAATGCGGCTTCAGCGCCGAAAACTACAGCAACTGCCCGATTTGCGGAACACAACTTTTCTCGGAAGAAGTCCAGTTTCAAAACACCCAAAATCAGGCTGATTATGCTTATACACAGTCTGTCGCGCCGCCGGATTATCCGTCCGCCGAGAAAAAAAGTAACGGCAGCAAGCCGCTTGTTATCACAGCGCTTGTATTTCTCGGCTTGTCAATTCTGGCAGGCTTAATAATCAGCGTTTATTCTGCGGTTGTTTACAACAAAACCGCGTATGAGGCTTTGTATAACAAATCAGATATTTCCGTAACGGCGGAGGACGCGGCAAGGCTGGCGCCTTGCAAGGACGACAACGCAGTATTGCGGAAAATAGACCGCAAAGATTGGCTACTTTTTATTAGGTATTAGTATAAACACAGCGGTACAGCTTCGGCTGCACCGCTTTTTATTTTGAAGGGAGAGTTGATATGAAAATTCTTATCACAGGCGGCACAACCTTTGTCAGCAAGTTCACGGCGGAATATTTTCTGCTTTTACGACTACGAATACAATCTTGACGTGTCGCGCCAAACTAAGCTTATGCCGGTTACCAAGCCGCTTGAGGAAGGGTTAAAAGAAGAATTTGAATAGTACAAAAACAACCCGGACAGCGTTTACAGCCGGAAGCCGTACATAAAATTTATTGACGAGAAGCTTTTATAAAACTAAATCACGTGCGGAGGATGCGCTTTTTTATCTAAACAGAATGCCGAGAACCGTAACAATAGTGACAATAGCAATGATGACCGCAAGGTGCAGCTTCCATTCTCCGGCGATAAATCCGACAAACTCGCGAAGGAAAGCGTTCGGGAAAAAATACCACTTTGTTTTTGAGGATATTCCGCGTACGTTTTTCAGTCCAAGCTTTGCGGACAAAATATATCCGCGAAAAACGTGGTAATTTGTAGTTGCAAACGCGGGTTTATAATCGCCCTGAGCGTCGTTTTCAATTACCGCCTTTGAAAGCTTGATGTTTTCAAGAGTATTCACCGATTTCATCTCGGGCAGTATATATTTCTCCGCAATACCCTTTTCGACAAGGTAACGCTTTATCGCCTCGCCCTCGGAAATAACCTCGTCGGTTCCCTGTCCGCCGGACGGAACAAGCTTTGCCTGTCTGCCTGTTTTCTCAAGCTGGTTTTTAGCAAAGCTTACGGCGGCGTCGGCGCGGCCTTTTAAAATCGGGGTTAAAGAGCCGTCGCGGTTAATCGCGCAGCCCAAAATTATAATATAGTCCCTGTTAAACGGCGGTTTGCCGCGGCTTGCCATAAAAGCGGAAATAACCGTAGCAAAAAGCATACATATAAAATAACTGATTAAAGAGGATATTCCGTTTGATAAAGTCCCGTAAATTCCGTCAATCTCTGAAAGCGCCATATTTTCGAAATAATGATATATTACAAAACCCGAAACCCAAAAAGCTCCCAGAATAACCCCCAGTAAATTTCGGAGCATAAAGCCCTCGTGACAAATTAACGACAGGTTGCTTATTGTTAAAAACAGGCAAAACACAGCCATTAACGCCGCCATACTGTTACTGAAGCTGGCACCCGATTTTGTAAACTCGTATATATAATTGCCAAAACCGAATTGAAATTTTTGAACAGCAGAATCCATAAGGGTACGTACATTCGCCAGTAAGTTTTGCAGACAAAAAAGCCCGGCGCCGCAGCAGGCAACCATTGTGTAGCCGTACTCGGACGCAAACACCAAATCGACAAATGAATACAGCAGCAGCACGCCGTAAACCGTTGTCAGTATCAAAAATAAAACAATTACATAAAAGCCGCCTTCAAAGTCCGGCAAAGGGTTAATGCAAAAAACTGTTCCGAACGGTCCCGAGAAAAATTTTATATAAACTTCGCCGTCAAGCTCCGGTTCAGCGGTTTCCGTATGAAAAGTAACAACATCATAACCGATTGATTTTGAAACAAAAGTCGCCTTCAAAATGTCGTCTTCCCTGAACACCTTTTTCAGTTCAACCTTGCCGTTTTGCGTTGTGCAGCGATAACCTGTTTCTTCCGCTTCATAGCAATAATACACGTTATTTGTGTATTCACGGGCGCAAAAAGCAGTTACAGCCGTGGCCGCGATTACGGTAAGCAACGAAAAAAGGATTAAAAACCGAAACCGTTTTCTCATTATTTTTTTCATTTTTCCTCCCCTTAATACGATAAAGCGCCTTCAAGAAAAAGTGCCGGCAGATTACTGTCGGCGCGAAATCAAATTATAAATGCTGAGTTCCGATTTGACGGAAACGGCTGTAGCGTTTGTCGATAAGCTCGTCAACGGGGAGCTCAAGATTTTTTTCAAAGGTACGGCTGATAAGCAGCTTAAAGCTTTCAAACATCGCCGAATCCTCCGCCTTGGGCTGACGGATAATACGCTCGATAACTCCCAAATCAAACAAATCCTGGGCTGTCATTTTAAGAGCCTCGGCGGCTTCGGGAGCCTTTGAACTGTCCTTCCACAAAATTGAAGCGCAGCCCTCCGGAGAAATTACCGAGTAAACGGCGTTTTCAAACATCCAAACCTCGTCGGCAACCGCCAAAGCAAGCGCGCCGCCGCTTCCGCCCTCGCCGATTAAAATGGTGAGCACGGGAGTTTTCAGAGTCATCATCTCCATAAGATTTTCGGCAATTGCCTGTCCCTGACCACGTTCCTCCGCTCCTATTCCCGGGAACGCTCCGCTTGTATCAACAAGGCAAAGCACCGGGCGGTGAAACTTTTCCGCCTGCTTCATAAGCCTCAGCGCCTTGCGGTAGCCCTCGGGATGAGCCTGACCGAAGTTGCGATCCATACGTTCCCGGGTGTTTCTGCCCTTTTCAATTCCTATTACGGTTACGGGCATTTCATACAGCATTGCCAAGCCGGCCACAATTGCCCTGTCGTCCGCAAATCTTCTGTCGCCGTGAAGCTCAATAAAGCTTTCGCCGAACATATGCGCAATATAGTCAACGGCAGTTAGCTTTTTGCTGTCGCGCGCCGCCATTACCTTTTCATAAGCTGTCATAATCACTCCACCGAATCCTCTTTTTTTGTTGGCACATAGCCGTGCAGCCTCAAAAGCTTTGCCACGGTTGATTTAAGCTTGTGACGGCTGACAACCGCGTCAATAAAGCCCTTTTGCATAACAAAGCCCGAAGTTTGGAAATCCTTCGGCAGCTTTTGGCGCATGGTCTGTTCAATTACGCGCGGACCGGCAAAAGCCACGAGGCAGTCCGGTTCGGCAAGAATTATGTCGCCTTCCATTGCGAACGAAGCGGTTACGCCGCCTGTTGTGGGGTCGGTAAGAACAGTTATGTACAAAAGCCCTGCGTCGCTGTGGCGTTTAACCGCGCCCGAGGTTTTCGCCATTTGCATAAGCGACAAAATACCTTCCTGCATTCTCGCGCCGCCCGAAACGGTGCAAACCACAACCGGCAGTCTGTTTTCGGTAGCGTATTCAAAAGCGCGCGTTATTTTTTCGCCGGTAACGGTGCCCATACTGCCCATCATAAACTCCGCGTTCATAACGCAAAGCATGGTTTCTATTCCGTTGATTTCGCAGGTTCCGCAGGTAACGCTTTCGCTGCCCTTGTCCTTTGCCTTTTCAAGCTTTTGGTCATAGCCCGGAAAATTCAGGATATTTTTACTTTTAAGTCCTCCGTCACGCTCGTTGAAGGTGCCTTCGTCCGCGAAAAGCGCGATTCTTCTTTTTGCGCTCATACGAAAATGATGGTTGCAGGTTGTGCAAACGTTGAGGTTCTCCTCCATATCGGTTGTGAGCAAAAGCGTGTTGCACTTGGGGCACTTCATCCACATTTCCTCGGGAATAAAGGGAACATTGTTCTGCTTGCCCGAGGTTGTTTCAAGGTCATTTTTTGGTTTTACGAATGAAAAAAAATCCATAACTGTCTCCGCAGTGAATCATTATACTAAGTATCAATTGTTATTGTTCCTGAGCTTTTCAAAGTTTTCCATAAAGTCGGTTGTGTATTCTCCGCTTACAAAACGGTCGTCCGACAAAATCTCGGCAAGGATGTCGCGGTTGATGTCGATTCCGTCAATTGTAAGCTCCGACAAAGCCATCTTCATTTTGCGTATAGCCTCGGCGCGGCTTCTTGCCTGAACAATAAGCTTGCCGATCATACTGTCATAATACGGCGGCACAACATAGTCCTGGTAAACCGCCGTGTCAAAGCGGACAAACGAACCGCCGGGGGTGTGAAGCCTGTTTATTTTTCCGCAGCTCGGGCGGAAGTTTTTGTCCGGATTTTCAGCGTTGATTCTGCACTCGATAACATTGCCGTGGGTAAAAATACTGTCTTGTGTGCGGGTAAGCCTTGCACCGGCGGCAATGCGGATTTGCCACTGCACAATGTCAAGTCCGGTTACCATTTCGGTTACACCGTGCTCAACCTGCAGCCGGGTGTTCATCTCCATAAAATAGAAGTTATTCTGCTTGTCAAGCAAAAACTCAACGGTGCCGGCGTTAACATAATTAACCGCCTTTGCCGCCTTAACCGCGGCAATCATCATCTGCTTTCTGGTTTTTTCGTCAAGCGCGGGGCTGGGGCTTTCCTCAATCATCTTTTGATTTTTCCGCTGCACCGAGCATTCGCGCTCGCCAAGGCAAATTATGTTATTGTATTTGTCGCACAAAAGCTGCATTTCAATGTGCTTAACCGGGAAGATGAATTTTTCAAGATAGCAGGCGCCGTCGCCGAACGCCGCCTTTGCCTCGGAGGAAGCCGACAAAAAAGCGTCCTCAAAATCGCGAAGCGTGTTAACGCGGCGTATTCCCTTTCCGCCGCCGCCCGAACGCGCTTTTATAAGAAGCGGAAAACCGATTTCCTCCGCTTTTTTCTTTGCTTCCTCAACGCTTTCAACAATATCGCAGCCCGGGGTTACCGGAACCCCGGCGTTTCTCATTGTTTTTCGGGCCGCGTCCTTATCACCGAGCATAGCAATCATTTCGGATGTGGGACCGATAAAGTTTATGTTGCACTGCTCACACAGAGAAACAAACTTTGCGTTTTCGCTGAGAAGGCCGTATCCGGGATGAATTGCCTGGGCTCCGCTTTCAACCGCGACCGTAAGAATAGCCGGAATATTAAGGTAGCTGTCGGCAACACGGTTTCCGCCCACGCAGTAGCTTTCGTCGGCAAGCTGGACGTGCATTGCGTTTTTGTCCGCTTCGGAATAAATCGCCACCGTGGAAATACCCATTTCTCGGCAGGCGCGAATAATGCGCACAGCTATTTCTCCTCTGTTTGCAACAAGTATCTTAGAAAACATTTTTTTCACTTCACGTTCTATAAGTTTATTAATCAGCTTAATCAGCGTTTTACGCGCGTGACCGTTTACTTAAACAGCCGCGCGGCTGAGACGGTTTATTTATTCTCAATCAGCGCAAACGCCAGCTCGGCGCATACGCACAGCTTGCCGTCAACATAGCCCTTGGCGTCAATAAAGTAAAACGGACCTCTGTTTTTTGTAAGCGTGCACACGCTTTCAAGCGTATCGCCCGGTTTTACGGGATTTTTGAATTTTACGTTGTTCATCTTGGTAAAGTAGGGTGTGCAGTCCTTAACCTTGTCGGCAAGCAAGCAACAGCTTGCCTGTCCCATCATTTCACAAAGGATAACTCCCGGAACAACCGGGTTGCCCGGAAAATGCCCCTGCAAAAAGAATTCGTCGCCTCTGATTGTGTAGCTGCCCCTGGCTGTTACATCGTCAACAACCTCGGACTGCTCAACAAGAAGCATATTGTCGCGGTGGGGTAAAATCTTTTTAATTTCTTCCTGATTCATATGTACCTCTTATTTAATACTGAAAAGCGGCTGACCGTATTCAACCAAATCGCCGTTGTTCGCAAGCACGGCGGTTATTTCGCCGTCCTCCTCAGCCTGGATTTCGTTCATACACTTCATCGCCTCGATTATGCAGACAACATCGCCCTTCTTAACTCTTTTACCGACTGTCACATAAGGGTCGCTGTCCGGCGAAGGAGCGACATAAAACACGCCAACGATAGGCGCTTTAATCGCGCTGCCGCTGTCGGCTTCCGCCGAAACCTCGGGAACGGTTGCGTCGGGAGCCGCCACCACGGGGTTATTATTCGCGAACGAAACCACCGGCGAACCCTGAGTTGCTTTTTCGAGTCTTACCTTGTTTTCGCCCGACTGAACCTCGAGCACCGAAAGCGAGGAATCCTCGAGCAGAGTAATTAAGTTCTTTATTTCTTCAAGATTATACATTATAATATGTTCCTTTCGGATGAATATATTTTTCGTCAACACCAAACAGTTTGACTGCGGATTAGGCTTAAATTTTTTTAAACGCAACGCAGGCGTCGTGACCGCCGAAGCCGAGGTTTGTTGAAGCGGCGACTGTTACATCGCGCTTAACCGCGGTTTTTGGCGTATAGTTAAGGTCGAGTCCCTCGTCGGGCTCGTCAAGGTTGATTGTCGGGGGAATCATACCCTCGTCAAGAGCCTTAACAGCGGCAATGGCCTCGATTGCGCCGGTGGCGCCGAGCATATGTCCTGTCATCGACTTGGTTGAGCTGATGCTGCAGTCATAAGCCTTTTCACCGAGCGCGCCCTTAATCGCCATTGTTTCGGTCATATCGTTGAGGTGTGTTGATGTTCCGTGGGCGTTAATATAAATTTGCGCGTCGTCCGGAACCTGAGCTTCCTCAAAGGCAATTTCAATTGCCCTTCTCAGGCCTGCCCCCTCGGGGTCGGGAGCTGTAATGTGGTACGCGTCGCAGGTGTTGCCGTAGCCGCAGAACTCGGCGTAAATCTTTGCTCCGCGAGCCTTGGCGTGCTCATATTCCTCAAGAATCAATATACCCGCGCCCTCGCCCATTACAAAGCCGTCGCGGTCTTTGTCAAACGGACGCGAAGCTTTTTCGGGGTCCGGATTGGTTGACAGCGCCTTCATATTCTGGAAGCCGGCGATTGTAAGCGGAGCCACAACAGCCTCGGCGCCGCCCGCGATAACCGCGTCGGCATAACCGTCCTTAACGGCGTGGAAAGCCTCGCCGATTGAGTTTGTTCCCGTCGCGCAGGCGCTCATAACGGAAAGCGTAACGCCCTTCGCGCCAAAGCGGATTGCCACATTGCCGGTTGCGATGTTGCCGATCATCATAGGAATGAAGAACGGGCTTACCTTGCGCGGACCGCCATGGTCAAAACCGATTGTGTTCTTAACAAAGGTGTCAAGTCCGCCGATTCCCGCGCCGATGTAAACGCCCAGGCGGTTTTCGTCGATTGTGCCGATAATTTTGCTGTCGTCAACCGCCTGCTGAGCCGCCGCCATCGCGTACTGGCAGTAGAGGTCAAGCTTTTTGGCTTCTCTTTTCTCAAAATATTTTTCAGGCTCAAAGTCTTTTACCATACCTGCTATATGAACCTTTAAATCGCTTGTGTCAAAGCGTGTTATTGTTTCAATGCCGTTTACGCCGCCGAGCATATTTTTCCACATTGCCGGAACGTCATTTCCGACAGGGCTGATTGCGCCCAAGCCTGTTACGACTACTCTTCTTGCCATAATTTCCTCCGTGTTTCTGAATTTACATGGCAAGTCCGCCGTCTACGCGGATAACCTCGCCTGTAACATAAGCCGCTTCATCCGAGCACAGAAAAGCGACAACGTTAGCCACATCCTCGGGAGTGCCTATGCGCTTTGCCGGAATTTGCGCCTTCATTGTTTCCTTAACCTTTTCCGGAAGCACGTTTGTCATTTCGGTGCCGATATATCCGGGAGCCACCGCGTTTACCGTTACTCCCCTGCCGGCAAGCTCACGCGCCGCCGACTTTGTCAAACCGATAATTCCTGCCTTTGAAGCGGAATAGTTTGCCTGACCGGCGTTGCCGATTAAGCCGACAATTGAAGACGTGCTTACAATCCTGCCGCCGCGCTTCTTCATAAAGTTTTTGTATGTGTGCTTAATCATATTGAAGGTGCCCTTGAGATTTACGTTAATTACCGCGTCAAAATCGGCTTCATTCATTTTGAGCACCAGCTTGTCGCGCGTAATTCCGGCATTGTTAATAAGGATATCAATTCCGCCGAAATCTTCAATCACCTTGTCAACAACCTCTTTTGACTTGTCAAAATCGGACACGTCGCAAAAATACTGCTCAACCTTGGTGCCGTATTGTGAAAGCTCCTGCTTTGCGCTCAAGCCCTCGCTCTCGTCGCCTACATATAAAATCGCTATATTCGCGCCGTGCTTCGCAAGCTTTGCCGCGATTGCAAGACCAATGCCTCTTGAGCCGCCGGTTACAACGGCTGTTTTATTTTCAAAATTCATAAGTACCTCCTGTTAAGAGTGCTTTATATCTCTGTTTTAATTTTTTCAATATCTCCGGGGGTTTCCGTCTTAAACGCCTTTACATTTCCGTTTATGCGCTTGATTAAGCCGGTCAGGGTTTTGCCTGCGCCGACCTCGATAAAGGTGTCAACTCCGTCGGCAATCATATTTTCAACTATCGTCTGCCACCTTACGGGGCTTTCCACCTGAGCCTTTACAAGCTCCTTGTAATCCCCCTCATAGGGCTTTGCCGTCACATCGGAATAAACCGGAATTTTCGGTTCGGAAAACTCAACGTCCTTCATATAATCCGCCAGACCGTCCGCCGCGTCAGCCATAAACGGCGAATGAAACGCTCCGCTTACCGCGAGCAGCTTCGCTCTGCCGCCTGCCTCCTTCACGGCCTCGCAAAACGCTTCGGCGTTTTCGCTTGCGGCGGCAACCACCGTCTGCGCCGGAGAATTATAGTTTACAGGGTAGGTTTTGTCAAAGCGCGCGCAGATTTCCTCGGTTTTTTCGGGAGAAATTTTCATTACCGCCGCCATTGCTCCGGGGTTTTCCTTTGCCGCCCTGTCCATAAGCTCACCTCTGCGGCAAACCAGTTTAAAGGCTTCCTCGTCAGAAAGCATACCCGAAAACGCGAGCGCCGCGATTTCGCCGAGTGAAAATCCGGCGACACAATCGGGGGTGATTCCTGATTCCCTGAGCGCGTAAGCCGCCGCCAAGTCTACGGCGAACAAACAGGGCTGTGTGTTAACGGTTTGGCAAAGCTCCTCCGCCGTGCCCTCAAAGCACTGCGCGGATGTACCGGCGCGAACGCCGTCCGCCATATCAAACACCGCCTTAGCCGATTCATAAGCTTCGCACAGCTCCTTGCCCATTCCGCTGTACTGTGCGCCCTGTCCCGAAAAAACAAATGCTATTTTACCCATTTTGCCGCTCCGTTCAATACTTCCTCAGCCTGCGCGAACATCTCGGTGATGATTTCACGCGCAGGCTGTTCCTTTTTAACCATACTCGCAACCTGTCCGGCAAGAACGCAGCCGTTCTTGACGTCGCCCTCGCGAGCCGCGATTCTCAGCACGCCCGTAGCCATTTTTTCAAGCTCCTCGTCGGAAACACTCGAGGAATCGTATTCCGCCTTGGCGTACTCTCTGGTAAAGGCGTTGCGGATTGAGCGCACCGGATGACCGAGGCGCTTGCCGGTTACAACAGAATCGTGATCCTTTGCCTTTAACACCTTATCTTTATAAGCCTGAGAAATTGTACATTCCTCGGCAACCAAAAATCTTGTTCCCACCTGAACGCCTACGGCGCCGAGCATAAACGCCGCCGCAAGCTGTCTGCCGTCGGCTATGCCGCCTGCCGCGATTACCGGGATTGAAACCGCGTCAACCACCTGCGGCACAAGCGCCATTGTTGTAAGCTCGCCAACGTGTCCGCCGCTTTCGCCGCCCTCGGCAATGAGCGCGAACGCTCCGCTTTTCTCCATTTTCCTCGCCAAAGCCACGCTTGCCACAACCGGTATAACCCTGATTCCCGCCTCGTTCCACTTTGTCATATATTTTCCGGGGTTGCCGGCTCCGGTTGTAACAACCTTTACGCCTTCCTCAACCACAACATCCGAAACCTCGTCCGCGAACGGGCTCATAAGCATAATATTTACGCCGAAGGGCTTGTCTGTAAGCTCCTTGCACTTTTTAATTTCGGCTCTGAGCTGTTCACCGTTTGAATTCATCGCGGCAATTATTCCCAGACCGCCCGCGTTTGAAACACCCGCGGCAAGAGAAGCGTCGGCTACCCAAGCCATTCCTCCCTGAAACAAAGGAAACTCAAGCCCGAGCTCTTGATCTATGACAGTAGAAATCATAAGTACATTCTCCTTTAATCACATATTTTTATAAACAGACAGCAATATTTTAACTGTAAAAACACAATATATATAAGTATGGCATTATTAACTCTATCATACTCCAAAACGCCGTAAATGTCAATCGCGGAAATCCAATAAAAAGTACAGGCGTTCAATCATTAATGTCATTATAAAACGCGGCTGACGCCCTTGTTTGCCGCAAAACGTAAAAAAGCGCGCCGCTTAACGGGCATTCCCGAAAAACAGCGCGCCTTGTCAAAGCCGAACGCACAGGCACGAAACGCGAAAAATATTATGCAGTATTGCCTATCTTGTTATGAACAGTAATCCTCAAGGGTTTTCCTCAGGCTTTGCTCGCCTTCAACCTCAACCCCCCGCTCAAGCTTTTCAGCGTCACTTTTAGGCAGGTGGTTCGAAAACGTTTCCGTAGTCATAAACGGAGTATCCTCGCCCGATTTATACACAACAAGCCTTCCGCTTTCTGATTTTATAACATACCTGTTCACCGTGTGCTCCGCCGCCGTTCCTCCGGCGCTTTGAGACGAAGCCAACGCGTTCACACACACGCTTGCAATCAAAATTACGCCCGTAACGGCTATGCAAATTGCCTTTTTCATAAAAATCATTCCTATCGCTTTAATTACTATACCTTATTTTTTGCCGTAATTGCGCCGATATTCACGTATGTTCATAAAATTTAACGGCATAAATCTTATATTTTCTAATAAAAATTTGAATTAAGATATTTATTTTTTTCTTTTTAAGTGCTATAATAACTAATATTATATATTATAATCCGATAATAGCACTTTGCGGAGCGTTATATCCGAAAAGCGGCTGTGAGGATAAAAGCAAGCAGGTTTATCCTAAGTTTAATTACATCCAAGGAGTAAATATGCGAAACAAACGTGAAACAGACATTAGCAACTACACCGACAAGCTTGCCGAAGCAGGTGTGGTAACGCCGTCCAAAAAGGAAAGCGGCGCAAAAAAATTCTTTAAGGTATTAGGAAAGCTGTTCTTAACAATTTTCTCGGTGCTTTTTGTAACCGGAATAATAACCCTTGTATCGCTTTCCATATATATATTCACGCTGGCTTCAGAGCCTACGGGAATCGACCTTAAAGCAAAATCAATGAACCAGACAAGCCGTATTTTTGTTAAGGACGGCGACTCGGGCGAATTTGTTGAGCGCCAAAAGCTTTACAGCACCGAAAACCGTATTTGGGTAAATAACAACGACATTCCCCAAGCGATGAAGGAAGCCATTATTTCCATTGAGGACAAGCGTTTTTACGACCACAACGGCGTTGACTGGACCCGTACGCTGTCGGCAATCGGAACCCTTGCCACCGGCGGCGACTCCTACGGCGGTTCAACAATCACTCAGCAGCTTATTAAAAACATAACCGATGACAACGAGGTTTCAATTACCCGTAAGCTGCGCGAAATCTGCAAGGCGCTGAAGCTTGAGCAGGAATACACCAAGGATCAGATTCTTGAAGCGTACCTGAACGTTGTAAACTTCGGCAACAACTGCCAGGGCGTTGAAGCGGCGGCGCAGCTTTACTTTGACAAAAGTATCCGCAACTGCTCGCTTGCCGAATGCGCGGCGATTGCCGGAATCACCCAAAACCCTTCGCGCTGGAACCCGCTGCTGTACCCCGACCAAAACAAGCTCCGCCGTGAGATTATTCTAAAGGAAATGTACGACCAGGGCAAAATTAACGGCGAGGAGTACAACAAGGCAAAGCAGGAATCGGCAAAGATGAAGTTTGTCGGCTACAAAAACATCAGCGAAGAAGACGACGATGACGACAGCGATTATGTACAGAACTGGTATTATGACCAGATGTTCTTTGACCTGAGTCGCGACCTCGCCGATTACTACAACATCAGCGACGGCGCCGCAAGCGAAAAGATTTATACCGAGGGTCTGAAAATTTACTGCGCTATCGACGAAAAAATGCAGAACTACATCGAGGAAGCCGCGCTTAATCTTGATAAGTCCGGCGACCCCGAGCTTCAAATCGGTTCGGTTATGATGGGCTTTGACGGCAGGGTAATCGCCACCGTCGGCAGCTCGCTGAGAAAAACCACCGACCTCGCGTGGGACAGAGCCACCCGCTCGGCGCTGCAGCCGGGTTCTTCAATCAAGCCCGTGTTTGTTTACCCGATGGGCATTGACAGCAAGCAGCTTTACTTTTCGTCAACAGTGCTTGACGAACCTATTGAAAAATACGAATACAACGAATCAACAGACACCTATAACCCGGGTCCGAGCAACGCCTACGGCTCATACTTCGGCAATATGCTTCTTCCGGACGCCATCGAGTATTCCTCGAACGCTACGGCGGTTCAGGTTTTGCAGATGATAGGCGGACCGTCGGCGGCATATGAACAGGCTGTTACAAAAATGGGCTTTACCCACCTTGAAGAAAGCGACCAGTACCAAATCGGTTCACTTTCTATCGGCGGTATGAACGGCGGTGTTACCGTTCGCGAAATGGCGGCGGGCTTCACCTATATGGGCAACGGCGGTCTTTACTACAAGCCCTATACCTATTATTATGTAACAGATTCCGAGGACAACACCATTATCGACAACCGCGACGCTATTCCCAAGAAGGCGTATTCCGAGGAAACCGCCGCGATTATGAACAGACTTTTGCACTACAACGTCGCCAACAGCCAGCACACAAACGCTTCTTACGCGCAGATTCCGGGCTGGGACATTATCGGTAAAACCGGTACAACCAACGACGACAAGGACTCGTGGTTCTGCGGATTATCACCTTACGCCGTAATGGCAACCTGGACAGGCTTTGACAGTCCTCACACGATTTCCGACACCACCCGCTCGGCAAAATTCTTCGCGAAGGTTATGGGCGAATACCTTAAAGACCGCGAGCAAAAGGAATACAATCTGTCATCCAACGTTAAGGCGGCAACCTATAACCCCATTACCGGACTTATTATATCAACCGAAAACGTTTCGGGAAAATATATAGGATATTATACCGACGACAATATGCCGGGCTACGGCGACCCGTATTACGGCGATTATTCGTTCGGCGGCGACCAAAGCTACACAGGCGCGGCTGATTACGACTACAGCGAACAGTCCTCTTGGGCAGGCGGCGACCAAAGCTCGCAGGCAAGCGAAACACCGCAGCAAAGCGGCGGAAGCGGCGAGCAGTCCGGCGGGGGAGGCGGCGAACAGTCCTCCGGCGGAGGCGGCGAGCAATCCGGCGGCGGAGGCGGCGAACAGTCCGGCGGCGGAGGCGGCGAACAATCCGGCGGCGGAGGCGGCGAACAATCCGGCGGCGGAGGCGGTGAGCAGTCCGGCGGCGGAGGCGCCAGCGAAATAACCCCCGAAAGCTCTCAAAATTAATATAAAACGCGGTTAATGATTAAGCCTTACGGTTTAACCGCCAATCACTTTTAAAGGATGGTTTTAGAAATGGTATCAGTAGCAATTATGGGACACGGAGTTGTAGGCTCAGGTGTTGCGGAAATTCTTTTAACCCATAAACAAAAGCTTTTCGCAAGTCTGGGCGAAGAAATTCACATTAAAAAGGTTCTTGACCTCCGCGAATTTCCCGACAGCCCGATAGCCGACAGATTCACCAAGAATTTTGACGAAATTATCAACGACCGCGAAATAAGGGTTGTTGTTGAGGTAATGGGCGGACTGAACCCTGCTTATGACTACGTTAAGCGCTGCTTAAAGGCAGGAAAAAGCGTGGCAACCTCAAACAAAGAGCTTGTAGCGGCTCACGGAGCCGAGCTTTTGGAAATTGCCAAGGAAGAAAACGTCAATTTTCTGTTTGAAGCTTCCGTGGGCGGCGGTATTCCGATTATCCGCCCGATGAACCAGTGCCTTGTCGCAAACAACGTTAACGAAGTTGCCGGAATTTTAAACGGTACAACTAACTTTATTCTGACTAAAATGATAGAGGACGGTATGCAGTTTGAGGACGCGCTCAAGCTGGCGCAGGATCTCGGCTTTGCCGAAAGAAACCCTGCCGCCGATATCGAGGGACACGACGCCTGCCGCAAGATTTGCATTCTTGCTTCTCTCGCGTACGGCAAGCACGTTTATCCCGATTCGGTACATACCGAGGGAATCACCGACATTACGCTCGAGGATGTTAAATACGCCGAAAAATTCGGCTATGTAATCAAGCTGATCGGCAAGGTTAAAAAGCTTGACGGCGGCAAAATTGACATCATCACCGCGCCGATGCTTGTTCCCAACAGCAGCCAGCTTGCCAATATTGACAACGAGTTTAACGGAATTATGGTAAGGGGCGACTGCACCGACGACGTTGTGTTCTACGGCAAGGGCGCGGGCAAGCTTCCGACCGCTTCGGCTGTTGTTGCCGACATTGTTGACTGCTGTCACCACCTCAAGGCAAGACGCCACATCTTCTGGGCTGACGGCACGGGCGAAAACATTATTGACTACAAGGCTTCAACCTGCGCGATGTACCTGCGCTTTAAGGGAACCGATGCCGTTGAAAAGGCAGAAGCTTTGTTCGGCAAGGTAACCGCCATAACAACAGGCGGCAGCGCGAGAGGCGCAATGCTGACCGGAATTATGAGCTACGGCGATTTCCTTGAAAAAGCTGAAAAGCTCAAAGCTCAGGGTGTTGAAATTCTTTCGACAATCCGCATCGGCGATTTATAAAAAGGCAAAATTTTACAATGCTTTTACAGGGGAGATCCTTGCGGTCTCCCCGTCCTATGGCAGTAATCATAAAAAGGGAGTATAAGATTTATGAGTTTGATTGTTCAGAAATTCGGCGGCAGTTCTGTTGCCGACGCCAAACGCGTAATGAATGTTGCCAAGATTGTAACAGACACTTACGCCAAAGGCAACGACGTTGTGGTTGTTGTTTCAGCTCAGGGCGACACCACCGACGACCTCATCGAAAAGCAGATGGAAATTAACCCCGACGCTTCACGCCGCGAAAAAGATATGCTTTTGGCGGCAGGCGAGCAAATTTCAATTTCCCTGCTTGCGATGGCTATCGAAAAGCTGGGTTACCACGCAACTTCTCTGCTTGGCTGGCAGGCAGGCTTTGAAACCTCGTCGGCTCATACAACAGCAAGAATAAAGCGCGTTGACACCTCAAGAATTCAGGATGAGCTTGACCAGAAAAACATTGTTGTTGTAGCAGGCTTCCAGGGAATTTCGCGTTACGGCGACATCACAACACTCGGACGCGGCGGCTCCGACACCAGCGCCGTTGCTATTGCCGCGGCAATGCACGCGGATCTTTGCCAGATTTACACCGACGTCGAGGGCGTTTACACTGCCGACCCGCGCAAGGTTGAAACAGCCAAAAAGCTTAAGGAAATTTCATACGACGAAATGCTTGAGCTTGCCACGCTGGGTGCGCAGGTTTTGAACAACCGTTCGGTTGAAATGGCTAAAAAATACGGAATTGAGCTTGAGGTGCTTTCTTCACTGACACACGCACCGGGTACAATAGTAAAGGAGAAACCAAAAATGGAAAAAATGTTAATCAGCGGCGTTGCCAAGGATACAGATATCGCGAGAATTTCAGTAATCGGAGTTCCCAACTACCCGGGACTTGCATTCAAAATGTTTTCTAAGCTTTCCAAAAAGAAAATCAACATCGACATCATTTTGCAGTCAATCGGCCGCGACAACAAAAAGGACATCAGCTTCACCGTTCCCAAGTCAAGAGGTAAGGAAGCGGTTGAGGCAATTGAGGATTATATGATCAACACCCTCGGCGCCAAGTCCGTGCTTTATGATGATGATGTCGCAAAGATTTCAATTGTAGGCGCCGGAATGGAAAGCCACTCGGGCGTTGCCACCAAAATGTTTGAAGCGCTGTATGACGCTCAAATCAACATCCGTATGATCAGCACCAGCGAAATCAAGATTTCGGTTCTTATTGACGCGGCGGACGCCGACAAGGCTGTTAAGGCAATCCACAACAAGTTCTTTGACTAATACTAATTTCAAATTAAATGCATTAATATTCCGCAAACAAAAGCCGTCTCCTTTGAGGCGGCTTTTTAAGCGCAGGAAACGATAATATTGTTGGCAACAAGGCTTGTTTACAACACTGGAAAATCCAAAAGCCTGAAAAAATGATTTCCTGCCCCACATAAAGCCAATAAATACCGAGCGTCCGCGAACACCGGAGTTCTCGGCTTTGACGAACCGGATAACTATCGCCTTGATAAAAAACAGCAATTACGGCAAAAAAATAACGGATACCCGAACCGGTATCCGTTATTTTTATGGAGCTGATAACCGGATTTGAACCGGTGACCTCATCCTTACCAAGGATGCACTCTACCTACTGAGCTATATCAGCAAAGTCGAACAACTGAATGTCCGAAAGTTATTATAACACACTATTCCGAAAAATTCAAATGTTTTTTGAAAATTTTTTAAAAAAATTTTGTTACATCATATAAATTTACGAAAAACGGCTTAAAATCTGAAAAAAGTCCTTGCAAACCGCGCCGCACGGTGCTATAATTGTTACATTAAATAAGCTAAAGTAAAGGAGTGGGCACGCAACCCGCTCCTTTGTGTTTGCAATTCAGGAGGGTGATTATGGCAAAAAGCAAGGGCGGAGCTACCGTGTCTAAGGTATGGGAGCTTTGCGAACCGATTGTATCCGGCTTGGGGCTTTCGCTTTGGGACGTCCGTTATGTTAAAGAGGGCGCTGACCGGTACCTGAGAATCTTTATTGACAAGCCCGGCGGTGTTGACATTAACGACTGCGAAAATGTTTCACGTGCTGTAAACGAGCCGCTCGACAGGCTCGACCCCATTGAAAGCGCCTACTGCCTTGAGGTGTGCTCGCCGGGAATTGAACGCCAGCTGGTTCGCGACGAACACTTTGAACGCTTTATCGGCGCCGACATTATGGTAAAAATGCTGCGCCCCGTCGAGGGCGTGGGGCGCGAGCTGGACGGCAAGCTTACGGCGTATGACAAGGGTATGGTAACCGTTACCGACCACAGCGGCGAAAACGAACTGACCTTTAACAAAAAGGAAGCCGCGTGGATTAAGCTCGATGACTTTGACGTTTAATCAGTTTTAACAGATTATTTTACGCAAATAAACAGAAAAGGATGATAGGAAAAATGACTAACAAGGATTTATTCGAAGCCCTTAGAATGTTTGAAAAAGAAAAAGACATTCCTATGGATTATATGCTGCAGCAAATTCAAAAAGCTATTGTAATTGCCTGCAAAAACTTTTACGGCGGTAACGAAAACGTCGTTTTTAAAATTGACCCCGACAAAAATTCTTTTGATGTAAAGCTTGTTAAAACCGTTGTTGACGAGGTTTTTGACCCCGATTACGAGGTTACCCTTGACGAAGCAAAGCAGATTAACAAAAGAAAGAAGTTTGAAATCGGCGACGAAATCGAAATTCCGCTCGATCCAAAAAAACTTGGCAGAATCGCCGTTTCGTCGGCAAGAAACGTTATCCGTCAGGGTATTCGCGCCGGCGAAAAAGGTCAGAGCCTGCTTGAATTCCAAAGCAAGCTCGGCGAAATCGCGACAGCCACCGTTGAGCGGGTTGACCCTGTTAAGGGCATTGCCACAATAAGAATCGGAAAAAGCGAGGCTATGCTTCCAAAGGGCGAACAGGTTGGCTGCGGCGAGCTTAAAGAGGGCGATTTGGTTAAGGTTTATATAGCCGACGTTAAGGACAGCGAACGGGGTCCCCACGCAATTATTTCGCGTTCACATCCCGGCTTTGTCAGAAGGCTGTTTGAGCAGGAGGTTCCGGAAATTTACGACGGAATTGTTGAAATCAAGTCGGTATCCCGCGAAGCAGGCTCGCGCACAAAAATGGCGGTTATCAGCAATAACCCCGACGTTGACGCAATCGGAGCCTGTATCGGTCCCAAGGGCGCGAGGGTTAACAAAATTGTTGAGGAGCTCGGCGGCGAAAAAATTGACATCATTGAATACAGCGAAGCACCCGAAAAGTATATTTCCGCCGCCCTGTCCCCTGCCACCGTTCTCAAGGTTGACATAATCGACGAAGAAAGCAAAAGCTGCAAGGCAACCGTACCCGACGGTCAGCTTTCGCTGGCTATCGGCAACAAAGGTCAGAACGCGCGCCTTGCCGCAAGACTTACGGGCTGGAGAATTGACATCCGTCCCGAAAGCGGATTCTACGGCGAGGACGAGGACGACGAGCCGGTAAAGCCGGCTGAGGAACCGGACGAAGCTGTTGCTGAAGCGGCGGAAGAACCGGCGCAGGAAAACGAAGCGTCCGCACAAGAAAATACAGAAGAAGCGGCGGAATAACAATGAAAAAGGTACCGCTTAGAAAATGCACGGGCTGCGGTGAAATGAAGCCCAAACGGGAGCTTATAAGGGTTGTTAAGTCACCTGAAAAGCGCGGCGAAAACGGCGAGGTTTTGTCCGGCGGCGAGGTTAGCCTTGATTTGACAGGCAAGGCTTCGGGGCGCGGCGCTTATGTTTGCAAAAACCCTGTTTGCTTTGAGCTTGCGCGCAAGGCAAGGCGTTTTGAACGCTCGCTGAGCTGCAAAATTCCCGAAGAGGTTTACGACCGCATGTCACTTGAGCTTTACCAAAGCGAATAAGGTGATAAAATGAACGACAGAATTCTATCATTTCTCGGAATCTGCCGCCGCGCGAAAAAGCTTGTTATCGGAGCCGAAAGCGCGGTTCAGTCGGCGCAAAACGGAAGCTCTCGGCTTATAATTTACGCCTCGGATTTTTCCAAAAACAGCCTAAAGCCTGTTTTAAACGCGGCAAACGCCTGCGGCGTAAGGGCGGTTAAGCTTAACCGCGCCAAAGACGAACTGAGCTTTGCGGTCGGCAAGCTTTGCGGAGTAGCGTCGGTTGACGACAGCGGCTTTGCCGAAAAGCTGATTCAGATGATTGAAGCCGAAAACAATGAAGAATAACTGATTTTCATATACAGACAGTAACAGCACCAGGGAGGAGAATTACATGATAAAATACAAGGTTAAAGATGTAGCTAATGACTTGGGAGTACAGAATAAAAGGATTACGGAGATTCTCAGCAAATACTGCGGAGTTAATAAAAAGACAATGACAGCGCTTTCCGAAAACGAGCTCGATATGATTTTCGACGTTATCACACAGGAAAACAAGGTTGATAACCTTGACGCGTATTTTGCGGCGCGCAACAACAAGCTTGACGCGGCTGCCGAACAGCCCAAGGCGGAAACAAAGGAAAAACCCGCGGCAAAGGATGAAAATCCGGCTGAAACCAAAAAGGCCGAAAAACCGCAGCAGCCCGCCGAACAGAAAAAACAGTCTGCCGAACAGCAGTCAGGCGAAAAGCCGCAGCAGCCTGCTCAGCGCAAGCGCAGGGTAATTGACACAAGAGCAACCAACATTGACGTTGAGCGCTACAATTCCAAGTATGACGATTTGGCAAGCGGCACCTCGAAGTCGCGCAGCACAGACCGCGACCACACCACCAAAAAGCAGAAGTTTTCGAACCGCGCCCAAAAGCAGCGCGGCAGACGCCACGGCAAGCGCGAAACCGAGGCGGAACGCCTTAAAAGAATCGCGCTTGAGCGCAAGCAAAAGCCGATTACCGTTGAAATCCCCGAGGAAATCACCGTTAACGAGCTTGCTCTGCGACTGAAAGCCACGGTAGCCGAGGTTGTAAAAAAGGCGTTCCTTATGGGAACAATGGTTACCGCTACCGACACAATCGACTTTGACACAGCGTCGCTTATCGCAATGGAGTTCCACGCCAAGGTTGAAAAAGAGGTTGTTGTTACAATTGAGGAAAAGCTTATAGACGACAGCGAGGACGACGAGGCCAACCTTGTCGGCAGAGCACCCGTAGTTGTTGTTATGGGACACGTTGACCACGGCAAAACTTCGATTCTTGACGCAATCCGCCACGCCAACGTTACCGCCGGAGAAGCAGGCGGAATCACCCAGCACATCGGCGCGTACCGTGTTCAGATTGACGGCAAGCCCATTACCTTCCTTGACACGCCCGGACACGAGGCTTTCACCACAATGAGAGCGCGCGGCGCCCAGGTTACCGACATCGCCATTCTTGTTGTCGCGGCTGACGACGGAATTATGCCGCAGACTGTTGAGGCTATCAACCACGCCAAGGCGGCGGGAGTTTCGGTAATCGTAGCGATTAACAAGATGGATAAGGTCGGCGCGAATCCCGAACAGGTTAAGCAGCAGCTCACCGAATATGATCTTGTTCCCGAGGAATGGGGCGGCGACACACCCTGTATTCCCGTTTCGGCAAAAACCAAGGAAGGTCTTGACGACCTGCTTGAAATGGTAACGCTTGTTGCCGAAATGAAGGAGCTGAAGGCAAACCCCGACCGCGCCGCAAAGGGTACGGTTATCGAGGCGCGTCTTGACAAGGGCAGAGGTCCCGTTGCTACGGTTCTTGTTCAGAACGGTACGCTTCACAAGGGCGATACAATTATTGCCGGCACAAGTGTTGGCAGAGTAAGAGTTATGACCAACGACAAGGGCGAGCGCGTTCACGAAGCAGGTCCTTCGGTTCCCGTAGAAATTACAGGTCTTGACGAGGTTCCCACAGGCGGCGACGTATTTGACGCGGTTTCCGACGAACGCCTTGCGCGCACGCTTGTTGAGCAGAGAAAGTCCGCCAAGAAGGAAGAAATATTTAACGCTCAAACCAAGGTTACGCTCGACAACCTGTTTGACCAGCTAAAGCTCGGCGAGGTTAAGGAGCTTCAGATTATTGTAAAGGCGGACGTTCAGGGTTCGGTCGAGGCTGTAAGACAGTCGCTTGAAAAGCTTTCGAACGAAGAAGTAAGAGTAAACGTAATTCACGGTGCGGTCGGCGCTATTAACGAAAGCGATGTTATGCTTGCCGAGGCTTCGTCGGCAATTATCGTAGGCTTTAATGTTCGTCCCGATTCGGTAGCGAGCGAACACGCCGAGCGTTCGGGCGTTGATATGCGCCTGTACAGCGTAATTTACGACTGCATAAACGAAATTGAAGCGGCTATGAAGGGTATGCTCGCGCCCAAAACACGCGAGGTTGTGCTCGGTATGGCTGAATGCCGCAACGTTATCAAGATTAAGTCTGTCGGCACAATCGCGGGCTCATATGTTAAGAGCGGCAAGATTGTGCGCGACGGCGGCGTAAGGGTTATCCGCGACGGCATTGTTATCGCCGAGGATTCCATTGCTTCGCTCCAGCGCTTTAAGGACGCTGTTAAGGAGGTTAAGGAGGGCTACGAGTGCGGTATCGGACTCGCCAAGTTCAACGACCTTAAGGAAGGCGATATGTTCGAGGTTTATACAATCGAGGAATACCGCGACTGAGTTACACGGTCTGATGTTACCGGCCAAGCCGGAATCAGGCGCGAAAATTAAACGAAGTAAAGGCAACACCGCACACCTGAGTTATGCGGTATTGCCTAAAAATAAACAAGGTTAAAAGGAGAAAAAATGGCAGGTCATAGAATTGAACGAACCACGGAAGACATTAAGCGCGAGCTTACCGCTGTCTTTCGCGAGCTTAAAGACCCACGCGTTACACAGGCGTTTTTGTCTGTGGTGCGCGTTGAGGTCACCAACGACCTTTCATACTGCACAGTCAAGGTCAGCGCTATGGAAGGACTTGACACGGCAAAGCAGGCTGTCAAGGGCTTAAAGAGCGCAAGCGGTTTTATCCGCCGCGAGCTTGGCCGCAGACTAAGACTGCGCCATGTTCCCGAACTGATTTTTGAGGCAACCGACAGTATTGAATACAGCGCGAACATCAGCAGGATTTTGAACAGCCTTGACATTTCCGAAAGCGGGGACGAAGCCGATGAGTCTTGAAAAGGTCGCTGATTTTTTAACACAACACGATAATTACGATATTCTTACCCACGCTTACCCCGACGGCGACACGCTGGGCAGCGGCTACGCGCTTTGTCTGGCGCTGCAGCAAATCGGAAAAAACGCAAGGGTAATTACCACTAATCTGCCCGGGGACTTTGAGTTTTTGCTCGACGGAGTTAAAAAGCAAAGCTTTGACGCGCAAACGGTTGTAAGCGTTGACATAGCCTCGGAACAGCTTTTGGGCTGCAACAAAGAACGCTACAGCGGCAGAATTGATTTGTGCGTTGACCATCACGAAATAAACCGCGTTGAAGCCGCGGTTAAACACGTTGAGTCTGACGCCGCGGCAAACTGCGAAATCCTTTACAGGCTGTTTCGCCTGATGAAGCTTGACATAACAAAACAAATCGCGAATTGCCTGTACACAGGAATTTCAACCGACACAGGCTGCTTCCGCTACACAAACACCACCGCCGAAACGCTGAGAATAGCGGCGGATTTGCTTGAGCTGGGCGCGGACACCGAATACATCAACAAGGTTATGTTTGAAACAAAAACCAAAAAGAAAATCGCGCTTGAACGCGAGATTTACGACACAATCGAGTATTGCTGCGGCGACAAATGCGCCATAATCTTTGTCACCCTCGAAATGAAAAAGAAGCTGAATGTAAGCGACGACGAGCTTGAAGGGCTCGCGTCCATTCCGCGCCAAATCGAGGGAGTGCTGGTTGGAATTACCATGCGCGAACGCGACGAAGGCGGTTTTAAGGTTTCGGTGCGCAGCGACAGCCACGTTAACGCGGCGGAGTTTTGCGCGCGCTTTGGAGGCGGCGGCCACGCTGCCGCCGCAGGCTGCACTGTTAAGGGCAGTCTTGACGAAGCAAAGGCAAAGCTTATTTCCGAAATTGAGGACTTTATATGAACGGAGTGCTGCTGATTGACAAGCCCGAAGGCTTTACCTCGTTCGACGTAATCGCGGTTGTAAGAAAGCTTACGGGGCAGCGCAAAACAGGTCATACCGGCACGCTTGACCCGAACGCCACAGGGGTTTTGCCTGTGCTGCTCGGCAGTGCCACAAAGGCTCAGGACATTATTCCGAACCACGACAAGTCATACACCGCGCGGTTTAAGCTTGGGCTTACCACCGACACCCTCGACATTTGGGGCAGTCAAACCTCGCAAGCGGAAAGCAAGGTTACAAAAGTCGAAATCGAGCAGCTATTGCCGCGCTTTTCAGGCGAGATTAAGCAGATTCCGCCGATGTATTCGGCGATAAAAAAGGACGGACAAAGGCTTTACGACCTCGCCAGGAAAGGCGTTGAGGTTGAACGCGACGCCCGAACCGTCACGGTTTATAAGCTCAGCCTTACGGCTTTTGACGAAGAAGCTCAGGAGGGCACAATCGAGGTAACGTGCTCCAAGGGCACATATATACGCACTATAATTGATGACCTCGGCAGGGCTTTGGGTACGGGCGCTGTTATGACAGCGCTCAGAAGAACCTTCGCCTGCGGTTTTTCGATTGACGAATGTATAACGCTTGACAAATTAAAAGACCTCGCCCAAAACGGAGAGGTCAGCAGCATTGCACGTCCGGTAGAAAGCCTGTTTTCCGGTTACGCCGGGCTGGCTGTTTCGGACGCTCAGGCAAAGCGTTTTTCAAACGGCGGAGCGCTCGACATTTCAAGAACCGCCCTGAAAAGCGGCGGCGCCGCCGAGGGCGAACTTTTCCGTGTAAAAAACAAAAACGGAGTTTTTCTCGGCTTGGGCAAGGTTGAAAGCGGCTTGCTTAAAATTTTTAAGCTGTTTCCGGGCGCGTAAAAATATAAGGCAACATCTCGGCAAGGCGTCAGCCTTACCTTGATTTATTTGTACAACCTGACGAAAAATCTTGCTGCGCAATCCGCACACCTGAATTATGCGGTATTGCCATAATGATTGGGAAGCTGTCACGGCTTCCCTTTTTTGCGCAAAAAATCCGCCGGAATCGTCCGGCAGCGCGGCTCGACAAAAGGGAGGACAAGCGCCTCCCTTAATACTAGCGAGGATATTTTTCGCAAGACAAGGCGAAGGACGCAGCAAGGCTGGCGCCTTGCAAGGACGACAACGCAGTATTGCGGAAAATAGACCGCAAAGATTGGCTGCTTTTTATTAGGTATTAGTATAAATATTTTGTTCTATTCCGTTTTGTTATCATCGTCATTGTGCCTGTATTTCATAGCCGAAAAGTCAATTTCGGGAACCTCGGTTATTTGGTTAACCTCCTCGCGGTATTTGCGGTCTACCTTTGATTTATAGATAAACCCGGCGAACAGCACCAACATTCCAAGCACAACCAGAAGGTAGTGGTACAATAATGTGCACCCCAAAATTATAATTATTATGCCTAAAATCATAACGGCATATGAATTGTATCGTTTTTTTCTGTGCTTTTCCTCCGGAGTCACAACATTCACCTCAACATTCCGGATTAATGATAACATAATTCAAGTCAAAATGCAATCGGTTATTTTCCGCTCAGGCTGAACTTTGACTCGGTGCCGTTTTTCAGCTTGATATAATTCGGATAGTGGCGGATTATAACAAGCAGCGCCGCCGCAATCGCGATAAGCTCAACCCAAATGTTTGAACATCCGAGGAACGCCAAAGCAACCGGACAAACCGCTGCCGACGAGCAAGAAGCGATCGACATATATTTGAGTGTGAAGAGCAGCGCAAAAAACACCGCCATTGCAATCAGCGTCATTCGCCAGTCCACAAACCAAATGGTGGTAAAGCCCGTTATAAAAGCCTTGCCGCCCTTAAAGCCGTACCACACCGGAAAGCAGTGCCCTATCATACAACAGAATCCCGAAAACTGGGCTCCGAGCTGCCATTGGTTAAAAAATACGCCCGCGAGCACTGCCGTTAAAAACACCGGTACAGCGGTTTTGAGGATATCAATCAGCATCACCGACCATGTTACGGCATTGTTGCCGTAAACGCGCTTAAAATTGGTAAAGCCGGGATTGTGGCTGCCGTAATTGCGGATGTCGTCGTGATACACAAGCCTTGACAGAATAATCGCTCCGTTGACGCCGCCGGACAAATACGAAACAACCGCTGATATTATAAACAACACCGCCATTACTGTGAAAACCTCTCAACGTTTTTTCCGAATGAAAAGATTGCCAGAGCGTCGGCTCCGATTGACGCGCCGATAATCGGCCCGATGTAGCCGACATAGGTGCCTTTGCAGTTTATTTTTTCACGCAGGAGCTTGGCGGTTTCCTCTGCTTCGTCGGCACAGTCGGAATGGAAAACGTAAATTGTCTGTTCCCCGGGGTTTTCTATAGCTTCGGCTGTGAGGTTCACAATTTCCTCAATCGAGTTTACTCTGCCCTTTACCTTTTTAATCGGAATATTGTTGCCGGTTTTGTCCGAAACAATAATCGGCTTAACTCCCAGCAAATTGCCGAAAAACGCCGACGAGCCGGTAACTCTGCCTGCCGCCCTTAAAGCGTTAAGGTTATGAACGGTTACAAACTGGTTTACATTATTTCTTACCGCGCTTACCTCGTCAAAAATCTGCTTGGCGGTTTTGCCCTCGTCCCGAAGCTCCGCCGCTTTGATTGCGAGCATACCCTCGCCCATACAGGCGTTCAGGGAATCTATGCAGTAAATTTTAGCGCCGTCAAACTCCTTTTCAAGCTTTTCGGCAACGTGTGAGCCTGTTAAGATTGAACCCGACATTTTGCCTGCGCAGGCAACATAAACCACGTCGAAGCCCTGTTCAAGCGCCTCGCGAAAGCCGCGTTCAAACTCAGCCTCCGGCACCTGTGTGGTGGTAACTCTGTTGCCGTTGCGGATTGTGTCGTAAAGCTCGCTCGGGCTGAAATATTCCCAGTCAAGGCTTGCCGGGGTTTCTTTTCCGTTGCTTACGGTATTCATCTTAAAATAATCTATACCGTATTTTTCACGCAAATCCTTTGGTAAATCCGAACATGAGTCGGTCATAATTTTTATCGGTCTCATAATGATCTCCTTATTCCAAAATCAGTATATAATCATAAACCGGCTGTCCGCCGTCAATCATAACAATTTCGAGTCTGCGGTAATCGGCTTTAAGCTGTTTGTACAGCGCTTCGGTTTCTTCCTTCGGAGCGTCCTGACCGCATACCACAAGCAAAATATCGTAGTTATTTACACCCAAAGCGCTTACAAGCTCAAGCGCGGCGGTGTTGCGGCTTGGCGAGTCGGTATAAATTTTGTTGTCCGCGAATCCGATAAAATCATCCTTTACAATCTTGATTCCGTCAAGCTCGGTGCCGCGTATCGCTTTTGATACGCTTCCGGTCACAACTCCGCTTATTATCTCCTCAAGCGATGAAATTATCGCGGCGGTGTCGTTTGACGAGGTGTCCATCATCGAAATTGCCGCGTAGCCTTCGCCTATGGTTTTGCTGTTGATTACGCGCACATCAGCCTCGCCGTAAAGCTGAGCCGCCTGATTTGCCGTAAGAATAATGTTGCTGTTGTTGGGAAAAACAAAGATTACATCCGCGTTAAGACTTTTGAACGCTTCAAGGAAATCTTCGGCGGAAGGGTTCATACTTTGACCGCCGTCAACAACACAGTCACAGCCCAGCGACAAAAAGGTTTCTTTTATTCCGCCGCCTGCCGCCACGCTCACCACAGCATACCGCTTGTGCGGCTTTGTCACCTTTGGCACAAATTCGGATGGCTTGTGAATTTCGTTGTGCTGCAAGGTCATATTCTCCATTTTTGTTGTCAAAAATTCGCCGTACCGCTGGCAATGGTTGAAAATATCACCCGGCTTCTTAGTATGAACGTGAACCTTAACAATGCTTCCCTCGCGGAACGCCACAACCGAATCGCCCGCACTGTTAAGATAATTTATCAGCTTGTTTAAATCAAACGAAGCAAGGTCGGTTTTGCTGTTTTGCAGTCTGAGCAAAAACTCGGTGCAATAGCCGAATTCAAGCACGCTGTCTTCGGTGAACGCGTCAAGGTTAACACGGCGTCCGGCTGAAGTATCTCTGAACTCGTGACCGGCAGTTCCTCCCTCAAGCACATCCTTCATACCCTCGAATATATAGATAAGTCCCGCGCCGCCGCTGTCCACAACGCCTGCCTCCTTGAGAACATCGAGCAAATCCGGAGTACGGTCGAGCGAAAGCTTAAATTCCTTGAGCAGACAGTAAATGTAGCTGTCAACGGTGCTGTTGCCGTCAAGCTGAGTGTCAGCATAAGCTACGCCATCCCTTAAAACCGTCAGTATGGTTCCCTCTACAGGCGTTGAAACCGCTCCGTAGGCTTCCTCAACCGCACGGTTAAACGCCGACGACAGCAATTGAACATCAGCCTTTTCGGCGTATTCAAGACCTTTTGAAAGACCGGCGAATATCCTTGAAAGTATTACTCCGGAGTTCCCTCTCGCGCCAAGCAGCATTCCGCCTGACGCCGCGCCCGCGGCTTCGTAAAGCGGCAGCTCACGAACACCCTCAAGCGCCCGCGCGCCGGCTTCGATTGTCATCAGCATATTATCGCCCGTGTCGCCGTCGGGAATAGGAAACACATTGAGGTCGTTAACCGTTTGAGCGTTTTTGCTTAAATTAGCGGCGCCGCCTTTCAGCATTTTGAAAAAAAGTTCGCCGCTTAAATAAGAGTTTGGCATAATATCACCCTTAACAATGAATACAAAACATAGTTTTACTTATAAATAATACAACAAAAACAAGAGAATGTCATCTACTTTTTACACTCATATTGTAGAATAAGAAACAAAAACAAAGGGTTTTGTGGTATAATACACACAAAACCTGAAAGTTGTAGAAATCTGTAGAATATTAATGGAATTTGTCGAACGAAGGATGTAATGAAAGCTATGACCAATTTGAAGGATTTAAGGGTAATAAAAACCCGCCGCGCGATACGGAACGCTTTTGCCAAGCTGCTGACAAAAAAAGACATTAACGATATAACAGTTACCGAGCTGTCGCGCGAGGCAAAAATTAACCGCAAAACCTTTTACAACTACTACTCGGGAGTTTATCAGGTTGCGGATGATATGCTTGTTGAGATAAGCGAAAGCTATAACCAAATTCTAAAGGGCGTTAAGTTTGAGCACAATATGCACAGAGCCGACCAACTGCTTAAACGAATGACTAATCTTGTAGAATCCGATCCGGAGTTCTTCGGATATGTTTTCACTATGAGCGGCAGCCAGGCGCTTGCGTCATCAATAATTAACCTGCTTAAAGAAAAAACCAAAGCCGCTATGCTCGAACAAATTGACCTCGACAGCAGAGTCGCCGACATCGCGATAGATTTTGTGTTCAGCGGAATGCTTTCGGTTTACCAGCACTGGCTTATGTCAGACCGCAGTCAAAAGCTAAGCGATGTGTCCGAAGTAATATCGGTTATGAGTTTTTCCGGACTTAACGGCGTTTTTAACGCGTATGTTTAACAACAACGCTGTTTCAATTGCCCCCGAAGCCTTTGATATCTCTATTCTTTCTCGCGAAACGCCGGGATAATCAATCAAGACGGCGTAAAGAACGCGTAGTAACAACGCCGTTTCCATTGCCCCCGAAGCCTTTGATATCTCTATTCTTTCTCGCGAAACGCCGGGATAATCAATCAAGACGGCGTAAAAACGCGTAGTAACAACGCCGTTTCCATTGCCCCCGAAGCCTTTGACATCTCTATTCTTTCTCGCGAAACGCCGGGATAATCAATCAAGACGGCGTAAAGAACGCGTAGTAAAATTATCCGCCGAAGAACAGGTGCTCAATAAGGATTTTTATTCCCATTAAAATCAGAACAATTCCTCCGGCAATTTCGGCTTTTGCCTGAAACCTCGCGCCGAAAACCGCGCCTGTCCTTATTCCGGCGGCGGAAAGGATAAAGGTTGTAACGCCGATACACAGCGCGGCAGGAACAATTGATACATCAAGGAACGCGAAGGTTACGCCCACCGCAAGCGCGTCGATGCTTGTTGCCACCGCGAGCGGAAGCATTGTTTTGGGCGAAAAGGAGTCGTTTTGGTTTTCTTCTTCCGAAAAAGCCTCGCGTATCATATTCGCGCCGATAAGCCCAAGCAAAACAAAGGCAATCCAGTGGTCGAAGCTTTTGATAAGCGACTCAAACTGCCTGCCCAAAAGCCAGCCGATAACAGGCATTAACGCCTGAAAGCCCCCGAAGTACGCGCCCGCGATAACGCTGTGCTTCGGCTTTATTTTTCTTACCGACAGTCCCTTGCAAACCGACACCGCAAAGGCGTCCATCGAAAGACCGATTCCGATTACAATAATCTCCCAAATACTCATAAAAACCTCTATTTAAACACAAGCTGAACCAGTACCATATAAAACGCAACGCCCGAAAACACGCTTATAAGGGTGTTTCTGCGCCACACGTGAAGTCCGAGCACCAACAGCGACGCGAGCAGCTCGGGAATCCCCCACGGATAGCTAAAAACGCTGACGCCCTTGAAGCAGTAAACTACAAGCATACCTATTACAGCATATGGCAAAACACTGCCTAAATATGTTACTACCTTTGGTCTTTTTCTTCCCTCGGGAAACGCGATAAACGGCGAAAAGCGCAAAAACGCCATTATAGCCGCCATTACCGCAACGAGTATGAGCGAATGTTTAACATCAATCACCGCCGCTCACCCCGCTTTCGTCTGTATTGTCCGCCGCTGTTTTGTCGAGCTTTTTGCGGAACAAAAGAAGCTCGGCGGCAATAAGAACCATACTCGGGATGATGAACATATCGGCGCCGAACACGGCAAGACACACAACGGTGGTTGCCACACCCAAAACCGCCGGCAAATGTTCCTTTGTGCTCATCCACTGTTCAACCATAATTACAATAAAAAGCGCGGTCATAGCAAAGTCGATTCCCTTGCTGTCAAACGGCAAAAACTCGCCCAGAACCGCGCCGAGGGTGCAGCCCGTTATCCAGTAGCAGTGGTTGAGCGCGGTTAAAAAGAAGTAATATTTTTTGGGGTTAATATCATCCTCAAGCTTAGCCGAGCAAACAATCGAATAAGTTTCGTCGGTCAGACCGAAAATCATATACGGCTTTAAAATTCCGGCGCCCTTGTATTTATCGAGCAGCGAAAAGCCGTAGAAAAAATGGCGCGCGTTAATTATAAAGGTCATAACGGCGGTTGTAAGAATTGAAGCTCCGCTTGCCAGAAAATCTACGCCGGCATATTGCCCCGACCCGGCAAACATAGTGCAGCTCATTAAAATTGCCCACCAAAAGCTGTAGCCCTTGCTTTGCAGCATCACACCGAAGCCCATACCCAGCGCGAGGTATCCCGCCAAAATAGGCAGACTGTCTTTAAACGCCCTTCTCAGGGTTCTTTTTGTCATATGCCCAAGCCCTCTCCGTCATACTTAAAATACTTGGTTGTCAGTACCTTAAAGTGATTTTTGCGGTATTCGATTACGCCTTCGGTTTTTAAACCGCTCAGCGAACGCGACAGTGACGCGCGGTCAACGGCAAGGTAATACGCCAAATCATCGCGCGAAAACGGAATATCAAACTCATAGCAACGGTAGCTTTCGACGCAAAAATGCAAAAATTTAAGGATTTTGTCACGGATACTGCGCTGGCACAGGCAGTAAAGATGACACGAAAGGTCGTTAAACATATTCCGCTGCGATTCAATCATATTAACAAGAATACGGTGCTGAATTACAGCCAGCTCCTCGTTTACCGAATAAACCGAACCGCGGTTTATCATCAGCATTAAACTGTAGCTTTTTGCCTCGACCTCAACCAGAGTGCCGCGGTAGTCAAGAATCGAAAACAGGGTGCCGCTGCTTTCGGTGGTTTCAATTGTATTGTGCAGCAGCTTGTTGCCCGAATAATCAATTCCGTAAATGATAATATGCCCCGAAAACACCACGCCGATATGGTTGGAAAATCCGTCGGACAGCCTGATTGACTGTCCTTCCTCAAGCTCAATAAAATACGGCTCGGCAAATTCAAGAAAACGCTTTATCTGTTCGCCGTCGAGTCCGGAAAACAAAATGTGATTTTTCAGCAGCTCTATGTGTTCCGCACTAAAGCTTTTTTGTTTACGGTATTTTTCCATTGTCCTCCCCCGTCGCCTGAGTCTGTTCTTTAGTAACCGCAAATGCAGGGGAAGCGGTTGCCGCCTCCCCTTTGCGTAATTAGGGCTTATTATAATATACAAGCCCCAATTCAAATTATAAAGCCGCCGTTTACACCCAGAACCTGACCGGTGATAAATCTTGCGCGGTTTGAGCACAAGAACACCGCCGCGTCGGCAATATCCTTTGGCGAACCGAGGGTGTTCAGCGGAGTTTCCTCCTTTAGCGCGTTAACGGTTTCCTCGTCAAAGCCGCTCATCATATCAGTCATTATTACGCCCGGAGCAATGCAGTTTACGCGGATTCCCGACAGTCCGAGCTCCTTGGCAAGCGCTTTGGTAAAGCCAATTACGCCGGCCTTTGCCGCGCTGTAGTGAACCTCGCAGGACGCGCCTGCCTGTCCCCACATTGAGCTGATGTTGAGCACAACACCGCTGTGGCAGGGCAGCAAAAATCTTTTGACTGCCTCCTGGGTGCAGTTGAATACACCGTCGAGGTTAACCGAAACCATACGGCTCCAGTCGGACTGAGTGATGTCGGTAAAAAGCTTTTGACAGGCGATTCCGGCGTTGTTTACAATAGCGTAAAGCGAACCGAAATTTTTTTCAATTTCATCAAACATCCGGTTAACGGACTGTCTGTCCGCGACGTCCGCCCAAACAGCGAACGCCTCAACTCCGTAGCTTTCACGCAAAACCTTTGCAAGGTTTTGCGCCTGCTGCTTTTTGCTGTTGTAATGAATGATAACATTGTAGCCTGCCTGAGCAAAGCCTACGCACATCGCCGTGCCGATTCCGCCGGAGCCGCCGGTTATTAGTACATTTTTCATCTGAATTATTTCTTTTTAAAGCCGTCCTTTAAGCTTACACTGCGGTTGAACACAAGGCTGCCCGGCTTGCTGTCGCGGCTGTCAACGCAGAAATAGCCCAGCCGCATAAACTGGAAGCTCTTGGGCGCGGCAGCCGTTTCAAGGTTCTTTTCAGCCTTGCAGTTTTTGAGCACAACCAGCGATTCGGGATTGAGGTAATCGAGGAAGTTCCGGTCGCCGGCGTCAGGGTCGGGCACGGTGAAAAGATTGTCGTAAAGCCTTACCTCGGCGTCGGCGCAGTTGTTCGCGTCAACCCAGTGGATTGTGCCGCGCACCTTGCGTCCGTCGGGTGTATTGCCGCCTCGTGTTTCGGGATCGTACTCGGCATAAACCTCAACCACATTGCCGTCGTCGTCCTTCTTACAACCTGTGCATTTTACAATATATGTTGATTTAAGCCTTACCTCGTTGCCGGGGTAAAGTCTTTGGTACTTTTTGAACGGGACCTCCATAAAGTCGTCCGCTTCAATCCAGCATTCGCGCGAAAAGGTTACCGTGCGCGTTCCGTCCTCGGGACGGTTAGGATTGTTTTCAACCTCGAACTCCTCGGTTTTACCCTCGGGGTAGTTTGTAATAACAAGCTTTACCGGACGGAGCACACACATTGTGCGCTCGGCGGTTTCGTTGAGGTCGTCACGCAGGCAATGCTCCAAAAAGCTGTACTCAACGATTGAGTTAACCTTTGAAACACCGATTTGGTCGATAAAGGAACGGATTGATTTCGGAGTGTAGCCGCGTCGGCGCAGTCCGCAAAGCGTCGGCATTCTGGGGTCGTCCCAGCCGTCAACATATTTCTTTTCAACAAGCTCTCTGAGCTTGCGCTTGCTCATTACGGTGTTGTTGATTCCAAGGCGCGCGAACTCAATCTGTCTGGGCTTTGCCGGAGCAGAAATGTTGTCTATTACCCAGTCGTACAGCGGGCGGTGAGCCTCAAACTCCAGCGAGCAAAGGCTGTGGGTGATTCCCTCAAGCGCGTCCTCGATAGGATGTGCGAAATCATACATCGGATAAATGCACCATTTGTCGCCCGTGCGGTGGTGGTGAAGCCTGTTTATACGGTAAATTACCGGGTCGCGCATATTGAAGTTGCCCGACGCAAGGTCAATTTTCGCGCGCAGAGTCATTGAGCCGTCGGCGAATTCACCCTTGCGCATACGCTCGAACAAATCGAGACTTTCCTCAACCGGGCGGTCGCGGAACGGAGATTTTGCCGGGGTTTGGGTGTCGCCGCGGTATTCGCGAACCTGTTCGGGGGTCAGCTCGCAAACATAAGCAAGTCCCTTTTTAATAAGCTCAACCGCGAAGCCGTACATCTGCTCGAAATAATCGGACGCGTAATAGAACCTGTCGTCCCAGTGAAAGCCCAGCCATGCAATGTCCTCTTTGATTGCATCAACGTATTCAACATCCTCTTTTGTGGGGTTAGTGTCGTCCATTCTCAGGTTGCAGAGGCCGTTGTATTTTTCGGCTGTACCGAAGTTAATACAAACCGCCTTTGCGTGCCCGATGTGAAGATATCCGTTTGGCTCGGGAGGGAAACGGGTGTGAACGCGTTTTCCCTCGTATCTGCCGCCCTCGGCAATATCCTCGTCGATAAAATCGTGAATGAAGTTACCGTTCATAACCTCATTTGTGTTTGTTTCAGCCATAGTATTGTTCCTCATTTATGTTTTATGTATCAGCGCCGGTGCCCGCAAGGCGCGAGCTATTCAGCGCTTCGTAATTTTTTTCATTACCGGTTTAAAATATCCAAACCCTTTTCAAGCCTTGCGAGTGATTCATCTCTGCCCAAAATGTCGAGAATTTCAATCGCTCCGCCGGGAGTAACGGTTTTTCCCGCCGCGGCAATTCTGACAGGCCACATAACCGTTCCGTTTTTGAGCTCCTTTTCCTTTGCCATATTAATCAGGCAGTCGTGAATTGAATCAGCGTCCCACGAAGGCAAAGCCTTAAGCCTTTCGTAAGCTTCGCGTAAAACAACAGGCGCGTTTTCAAGGTTGGTTTTGCTTTTTTTATTAACAAACAGCTCCTTGCCGTATTCGGGGAGCGCGGCAAAAAAGTCGAGCTTTTCGGGTATTTCGGTGAAGCGCGTTGTGCGCTTTTGAAGTATGTCCGCAAACTTGATGAAGGGCATTTCCCTGTCGCCGAAAACCTGCTTGTAGTACGGCATAGCTTCCCGCGTGAATTCCTCGGGAGTCATAGCCTTGATGTATTCGCCGTTGAACCAGCTCAGCTTGTCGTAATCGAACACAGCCGGGGATTTGCTGATTCTGTCGGTTGAAAACGCCTTTTCAAGCTCGGCGAGGGTGAAGATTTCCTGATTGTCCTTGGGACACCAGCCCAGCAGCGCGATGTAATTGATGATTGCCTGCGGAAGGTAACCTTCCGCAATCAAATCGTAAAAGCCCGTTGATCCGTGGCGCTTTGAAAGCTTTGAAACGTTTCCGTCCTCGTCCTTGCCCATAATGAGCGGCAGGTGGATGTATGTGGGGATTTCCCAGCCGAAGGCTTCATAAAGAAGGTTGTACTTAGGTGTTGAGCTAAGGTATTCCGAGCCTCTTACAACGTGGGTGATTCCCATTGTGTGGTCGTCGATTACGTTGGCAAAGTTGTAGGTTGGGTATCCGTCGGTCTTAATCAAAATTTGGTCTTGCAGCTCGCTGTTTTCAACGGTAATGTCGCCGAATACCGCGTCGGAAAAGGTTGTGCTTCCTTCCGTGGGCATCTTTTGGCGGATAACATAAGGCGTGCCCTGAGCAAGCAGTCTGTCGATTTCCTCCTGAGGCAGATCACGGCAGTGACGGTCGTAGCCGCCTCCAACGGTCTCGCTCTGGATTTTTTCGAGCCTTTCCTTTGAGCAAAAGCAGCGGTAAGCCTTGCCCTCGCTGATGAGCTGTTCGGCGTAGGGCAAATACATTTCCTTGCGTTCGCTTTGAACATAGGGACCGTAATCGCCGCCGACGTCGGGACCTTCGTCGTGTTCAAGTCCCGCGAGCTTCAGCGTATTGTAAATAAAGTCGACCGCGCCCTCGACAAGGCGCACCTGGTCGGTGTCTTCGATTCTTAAAATAAATTTGCCGCCCTGCGACTTTGCCGTAAGATATTCATACAGCGCGGTTCTGAGGTTGCCAACGTGCATAAAGCCCGTTGGGCTGGGCGCAAACCTGGTTCTGACGGTTTTGTCAGCCATAAAATCACCTTCTTATAATTATCTTTACAATTATAACATATACGCCTGTGTTTTTCAACAAATGAGGCAAGTTAAATTTCAAATAAAACAATTGAAAATATATACCGCGTATGTTATTATTAAACTGTATATTTTTATAAAAGCAGGAAGTGATTTTATGATTCATTGCCCGTCCTGCGGTTCGGGACTGCGTTTTGATATCGCGTCGCAAAAAACCGTTTGCGACCACTGCCGGAACGCTTTTGAACCGCAATCTCTGCCCGACAGCGCTTATGACGACGCCGAGTCCGCTCAGGTGTTCGACAGCTTTGCCGTTATTTGCCCCGACTGCGGAGCCGAGATGATAACCACCGACGCAAACGACGCCGTGGGCTTTTGTCCGTACTGCGGAGGAGCTTCGGTTATTCACGACAAGCTCAGAAAAGAGTGGAACCCCGACGCGGTTATTCCGTTTGCCGTAACCAAGGAGCAGTGCAAGGAGCTGTATATTAAAGAGGTAAAAAAACACTTTTTTGTATCTCGAAAGTATTGCCATCCCGAGCTTATCGAGGGCTTCCGCGGAATTTATATGCCCTACAGCAGCTACCGCACCCTTGTTCAGGGTAACTCAAGGTTTAAGCTCAAATCAGCCGAAAAAAACGTCGGCAACTACGATTACGAAACGCAGTATTTTTCCGCCGATATGAATATTGACTACGAGGTTGACGACGCTTCTGTTCACGAAACCTCGCTGGCGTTTGACGACCACCTGAGCGAACAGCTTGAACCGTTTGACACAAAGGGACTGCGTCCGTTTAACCCGGGTTACCTTTGCGGCTTTTACGCCGAAACAGGCGATGTTGACGCGTTTGAATACGCCGCGCTTGCTCAGGACAAGGTAAAGGACAGCGTGTATGAGGAGCTGAGAAAGGATCCTGTTGTAAAGCGTGACATCAGCAGCCTCGGCTACAGCTTTGACAAATCGCACGACGACTTTATGCCGATGCAGCTAAAGGAAAACAAGCGCAGGCTGTACCCTGTTTGGTTTATGAGCTATCGCAGAGGCGACAAAATTACATACGCCGCGGTTAACGGACAAACAGGCAAGCTCGCCGCGGATTTGCCGCTCAGTCCTCTGCGTATTTTGCTTACGATTTTGGGCTGTTCAGCGGCGATTTTCGCTCTGCTGTTCATATTAATGCGGTTTTTGCCCACTATCCCGGCAACCACAACCCTCGGCGTAAGCGCAATGCTTTCACTGATTGGAATGTATATTATGCAGCACTCGTTTATCCGCACGGTAGGAAAAACGCTTCACTCCGCCGAGCTTGACAAAAAAATCCCCGTCAAGTTTTATGTTTCCTCGGCGCTGTCGATACTCGGAGTTATCCTCTCCACAACCGACGGAACGCGGCAGCAAACGCGTTTCGCGATCGGAGCGGTTATGGCGATGGTCGGCTTCTTTTTGCTGATAAGCAACTTCATTAATCAAGCAAACTTAACATCAATAATCAAGCGAATGAGCTTTGACGGCCTTTCGATGCAGCAAAACGGAATTCTTGCCGAAGCAAAGGGCTTTAGATTAAAAAACACTGTTTACAGGCTTATTTTCTTTGTCGTAACCGCCATGAGCCTGACGACTATTATATCGGACACGGCAGCCAAGGAGCTTTACTTTATTTACTCCGCGGTGCTCGCCGTTATGCTTTTCGGGCTTGCGGTTCTGCACATCTTCTTCCAAACAAAGGTAGCGCTGCGTAGACTTCCGCAGTTTAACAAGAAGGGAGCGGCTTATGATGAAAACTAAATTTTCCAAAATTATTGCTGCTTTGATGTGCGCGGCGGTTCTGATTTGCGCCTCGGCGGTTACCGCCTTTGCCGAAAATTCCGCCGATACAAATTACATTAACCCCGAAACAAGTTACCGCGTTGTAATTATCGACGAAATCAACCTGCTGACCGCCAACGAAAAAAAGAATCTTGCGGAAGATATGAAGCCGCTTACCCAATACGGCAACATCGCGTTTTGGACAACGGACGAATACACCGGCAATGAAATTGACCAAACACGCATAAAGCGCAGAGAGCTTTTTGATTTGAACAGCGGAAGCGTTTTCGCGATTAATATGAACGAAAAGGTCAGAAAGCTGACAATTCAAAGCTACGGCGACATTGAAAGCGTAATCAACGATTCTGTCGCGCGTTCAATTACAGACAACGTCAAAAGCTACGCCTCGGGCAAGCAATATTACCTTTGCGCAAAAAACGCCTTTTCGCAAATGTTCACCAAGCTTGACGGCGGCACAATTCCCGAACCGCTTAAAATCGCGGGATATATTGTAATTGCGTCTATGCTCGGAATTATTATTGTGCTTTCGGTTGCTTTTTCAGCGCTCTGCAATCCGCTTGTTAAAAACGCAATTGCTTACAGCGGAATGAGAATGAAGGCAAAGGGCAAGGTTAACGGAATTATGGGTATTCAGTATATCGGCTCAACCACCGTTCACCGTCCGCCGCGTCCTGTTTACGTAAGCTCGGGCAGGTCGTGCTCAAGCTGCTCAAGCGGATCGAGCTGCTCAAGCGGATCGAGCTGTTCCAGCTGCTCAAGCTGCTCAAGTTGTTCAAGCGGCTCCAGCTGTTCAAGCTGCGGCAGCGGCGGAAGCTCGTCGTTCTAAGCCATGGAACAGCAAATACGCAACGGAGTTTTCACGCTGCAATGGCACATCACCCACCGCTGTAATCTGCGCTGCAAGCACTGCTATCAGGAAGACTACAGTGCTTTTGAAAGCCGCGGCGACCTTTGGCGCGTGCTCGACCAATTTTCTGAGGTTTTACGGGAGTATAATATGAACGGTCAGCTCAACGTCACGGGCGGCGAGCCTCTTACCCACCCTGATTTGTATGAGCTGCTGAAGGAAGCGTCAAGGCGCGGAATTAAAACGGGAGTGCTCACAAACGGAACTCTCGTCGGCGTGCGTGAGGCAAAGCTTTTGCGCGCCTGCCATGTCGATTACGTTCAAATCAGCCTTGACGGCTGCGAAGCCACACACGACGAAATTCGTGGCAAAGGCAGCTTTGACAAGGCGGTGAGGGGAATCAACGCGCTGAAAAGCCAAGGCATATTCACCAGCGTTTCATTTACCGCCCAAAGCGGAAATTACCGCGAGCTGAAAAAGCTCTCGCGGTTTTGCGAGGGCTTGGGCGCGGACAAGCTCTGGTTTGACAGGGTTATTATTCCTGCCGCGGAGGACGAACAAGGACTGACGCTCGGAAAGTCCGAGTTTAACAGCCTGATTAAAACCGCCGCAAGGCTGAATCATCAGGGCAGGGTGTTTTGCGGACGCTCGCTCCAGTTTATCTCCTGCAGGCGCAAGAATATTTACCGATGCTCGGCAGGCGAAAATCTGCTGATTGTACTCGCCGACGGAACGGTTATGCCGTGCCGCCGCCTGCCGCTTACTCTCGGCAACGTCCGTGACAGCACGCTTTTGGAGCTTTACCGGGAAAGCCCTGTTATGAAAGAGCTTCGCGGCGCTGAAATCCCCGAAAAATGCAAAGCCTGCAAATACTCGGACAAATGCCGCGGCGGAGCAAAATGCGTAACCTACGCACGGTTCGGGCGCTATGATTTGCCCGATCCCGACTGTCCGCTCATTAAATAAACAGTAAAACACGGAAGCCCTTATGACTTCCGTGTTTTTTTGGAGATTATTTTGGAGAGATTATTGGAGAAGTATATTGATGTTATATTAACCGTTTCTTGTGTTTGTAATGTATTCCCTGCCTGTCTGCTTGCCTGTTACGTTTAAGCCCTTGTCAACTGTGAAGCGAACGGGAACGTTGTGCCACTTGCCGTCCTGTGTAGCGTATTTGATAATCGCGTTTGTAATTCCGGCGTACTGACCGACCGCTCTGTAGGTGTAGGTCTTTGTCTTAAAATCATATGTACAGCTGATTTTAGCGGCTGTGCTGCTTGCCTTGTAATCCCAGTCATAACCGTAGGATGTGCCGCCCTTGAAGGTCATTCTGCAAGCCTTTGCCTTTGCGGTTGCCGATACAGTTGCCGGCGCTGTCGCGGCGTTGGCGCTTACCGCTGTGATTGCCGCTCCTGCCGAAAGCGCGCAGATTGTTGCAAGTACTGTTCCTATTACTCTTGTTCTGATGTTGTTCTTTTTCATTTTTATTTCCCCTTTATATTAATTTGAATTTTTGTCGTTTGGGTTTGTTCCCTTGACTGTGACTATAGTATAACAGACCGACTGTGACAAAACCGGGACAAAAACAGGGACATTTTTAAATCTTATATTTTGCGAGGATATTTTTCGCAAGACAAGGCGAAGGACGCGGCAAGGCTGGCGCCTTGCAAGGACGACAACGCAGTATTGCGGAAAATAGACCACAAAGATTGGCTACTTTTTATTAGGTATTAGTATTAAAGCTTCGGCATCCCAATACGGACATATACCGGGTCAAATGCCACGACACCAAAAATTCCGCTTGACGCGGACTTCAAATAATAGTAAACTAAAGGTGTTAAAAATTAGCGCAAAGGAGTATGTTTATGATTGATTTTAAAAACAGCGCTTACCTAAAGCTCAGGCAAATCAAAAATGAAGATTGCGAAAAACTTGTCGCGCCGGTTTTGATTCACAGCGAAAATATTCTTTCGGCATACAAAAGTGTTCGCGACTGCGTAATTTTCACAAACAAGCGCGTTATTTCGGTTAATGTTCAGGGAGTCACCGGAAAAAAGCGTGACTTCACAAGCCTGCCCTACTCAAAAATCATTGCGTTTTCGGTTGAAACCTCAGGCGTAATGGATATCGACAGCGAGCTTGTGCTTTGGTTCAGCGGCTTGGGCAAGGTTAATTTTGAATTCACCGGCGGAAGCAATATCGTAGAGCTGAGTCAGATTATCGCAGGATATATTCTTTGATTTATACTAATTCCCGATAGAAAACAGACCGCAAAGCTTGTCTGCATTTTATTAGGTATTAGTATTATACCGTTTATTTGATAAGAGTATTAATTCCATACAGTAAAACACGGAAGCCGTTTTCGACTTCCGTGTTTTTAGGAGATTATTTTGGAGAGATTATTGTAAAGGGAGACCGTAGCGGTCTCCCTAAAAAGTATTATTTAAAATCAGATAATATGACCTTTGGCGCGGATAACGTCGATAACCTGATCAACGTACTTTTCGCACTCCTCGGTGCTACCTGCCTCAACCATTACGCGGATAACAGGCTCGGTGCCTGACTCTCTGAGAAGGATTCTGCCGTTTTCGCCAAGCTCGGCTGAAACCTTTTCAACCTCTGCCTGAACATCGGGATCGTTCTTCGCGTCGGGCTTTGACTTAACCTTAACGTTCTTGAGAACCTGGGGGTACATAACCATGGGAGCGGCAAGCTCGCTCATGGGCTTCTCCTTGGCAAGCATTACTTCCATAAGCTTGAGCGATGTAAGAATACCGTCGCCTGTGGTTGCGTACTTCTGGAAGATAATGTGACCTGACTCCTCGCCGCCGATGCGGTTGCCGGTCTTAACCATATTCTCGTAAACATACTTGTCGCCTACGCTGGTCTTATCGTACTCGATGCCAGCCTTGTCGAGAGCCTTGAAAAGTCCGAAGTTGCTCATAATTGTAGCGACAACCTTGTTGTTGAGAAGCTTTCCTCTTTCCTTCATATAGCAGCCGTACATATAGATAATGTGGTCACCTGTGATAACTTTGCCGTTTTCGTCAACAGCAAGACAGCGGTCCGCGTCGCCGTCGTAAGCGAAGCCAACGTCGAGTCCCTTGTCAACTACAAACTTCTGCAAATGCTCAATATGAGTTGAACCGCAGTCGGTGTTGATGTTGTAGCCGTCGGGATTGTCGTTGATTACATAGGTCTTTGCGCCGAGAGCATCAAACACGCCCTTAGCAATCTGCCAAGCCGCGCCGTTTGCTACATCAAGACCAACCTTAATATCCTTGAAGCTGTATTTGCTCATTGAGATAAGGTAGCCGATATAACGGTTGCGTCCGGCAACATAGTCAACGGTTCTGCCGATGTCCCATCTTTGCGCAACGGGAATTTCGAGCTTGTCGTCGATGTAATCCTCGACCTTAAGAAGAGTTTCCTCCTCCATCTTCTCGCCCTTGCCGTTGAGCAGCTTAATGCCGTTGTCATAGAACGGGTTGTGCGAAGCGGAAATCATAATACCGCAGTCAAAATCGTCGATTCTTGTGATGTACGCAACCGAAGGAGTTGTGGTTACATGCATAATATAAGCGTCCGCGCCGCTTGCCATAAGACCTGTGCAGAGCGCGTACTCAAACATATAGGATGAACGGCGTGTGTCCTTGCCGATTACAACCTTTGCTTTTTTACCCTGATTTGCGCCGTAGTACCAGCCGAGGAAACGGCCGATTTTTACCGCGTGCTCAAACGTAAGATTCTTGTTGGCTTCGCCTCTGAAGCCGTCGGTTCCGAAATACTTTCCCATCAGTCAGCCTTCCTTTCAATTACAACGCCGCTGTTTTTAAAGATGTGGTTCTCGGGAATTACGCCGCGAACGCAGGATGTGGGATAAACGCTTGCGTGTCTGCCGATTACTGTGCCGGGATTGCAAACAGCGTTGCAGCCAACCTCTACATAATCGCCCAGCATTGCGCCGAATTTTTTGATTCCTGTTTCAATAAGCTCGGTGCCGTTGTGAACAACAACAAGCTTTTTGTCGGATTTTACGTTTGATGTAATTGAGCCTGCGCCCATGTGCGAAAAGTAGCCCAAAATTGAGTCGCCTACATAATTGTAGTGCGGAGTTTGAACATGGTCAAAAAGGATTACGTTCTTGAGCTCAACCGAGTTGCCTACAACGCAGTCAGCGCCCACAAGCGCCGAGCCTCTTACAAAAGCGCCGTGTCTTACTTCGGTGTTGGGACCGATGATGCAGGGAGAGCCGAGATATGCCGACGGGAAAACAGTTGCGGTTTTGTGAACCCAAACGTTCTCGGAAACCTCCTCGTAATCGTCGCCGAGTGTGGGACCGAGCTCAAGGATAAAGTCCTTGATTCCCTTTAAAGCCTCCCACGGATAAGTGAACTGTGAAAGGTAATCCTTAGCAAGTGTATGGTCGAGATCGTAAAGATCTTTTATTGTATACATTAAAGTCTCTCCTTCTTCTCAATGTCGAGGAAATACTTGTAAGCGCCGACAGTAAGCTCGTCGCAGGCAGCCTCATCGCAGGCGATGATTGCGCCGTTGTGCATCTGAAGCGCGGAGCAGGTCCACTTGTGGCTTACAGCGCCCTCAACTGTTTCGGCAAGAGCCTTTGCCTTGTTGTGGCCGTTGATAAGAATAAGGACTTCCTTTGAATCGGTTACTGTGCCGACGCCTACGGAAAGAGCCCGGGCAGGTACCGCCTCGGGATCGTTGCCGAAAAAGCGCGAGTTAACGATTCTTGTGTCGGTTGTAAGGTTTCTTACGCCTGTGCGTGAAGCAAGGCTTGTGAACGGCTCGTTGAAAGCGATGTGACCGTCAACGCCGATTCCGCCCATAAAGAGGTCGATTCCGCCGTAAGAAGCGATTTTCTCCTCATATCTTGCGCATTCGCCTTCGGGATCGTCAGTCATACCGTTGAGGATATTGATGTTTTCGGGCTTCATATCAACAAGGTGATCAAAGAAATTGTCGTGCATAAAATACCAGTAGCTCTGGTCGTGCTCGTGAGGAAGTCCGAGGTATTCGTCCATATTAAAGGTAACAACGTTAGCGAAAGAAAGCTCGCCTGCCTGGTTCATGGTGTAGAGCTCCTTGTAAACGCCGATGGGTGATGAACCTGTGGGAAGACCGAGAACAAAAGGACGGTCCTCTTTGTGATTCTTGATTTTCTGAGCGATGTAGTTAGCCGCCCATTTACACATTTTATCGTAATTGTCCTGAATAACAACTCTCATAATTATTTACTCCTTATATTAAGATAGGTAACATTTAAAACTTATAGGGTGACAAGGGAAACCTTGTTACAGTGTTGATTCTGCTTTTTTCTTCTCCCTTTAACGACTCACCTTTAAGCCGTGACAGCATCCGCCGAATCTTTCGATAACTGCCAATCCTCGTCAACCTTCCGGTCCCGGCGCTAATAGTTTCCGTTTACTCCTTTCCGTCGAAAGCTATTTTATATATATTGGATTTCACATTTTTAATGCGTACCAAACAAAATAATGACATTGCGCGTTGCCCTCAGCCGCTTTCGGCTTTTCAACCGGGTTTACGGCAAATTATAAACGTCCGCACAATCAA
>ONLA01000005.1 GCA_900318495.1 uncultured Eubacteriales bacterium | reverse complement strand
CAGAAGCAAAAACGATAGTTTTCTTTTGTTTGACATGATAAATCCTCCTTTGATGTGTTTGATTACGTCATAATTATAACATACTTTTGCTTTATTAGTATTACAAAAATTTTCCTCACTATTTGTATATATTATACATACTATTTTTCTGTTGAAGAAACAAAAAAACACCTCAACATGATTCTGCTCATATCGGGGTGTTTTTTTGTTCAGTTTGTACAGGTGATTACGCACGCCATAATCACGCGTTTTTTACCAGTTAAAAAGTCTGTTCCAAAGGTCGTCGTTGTCCTGATATTCTCTGAGTGTATCCGAATCCTTTTCCTCGGGCTGAGCCGACGGAGAATACTCCTCAAGCTTGTAGCTGATTTCGGTTGACTGTCTGTTGCGCTTTATCTCAAAGGTAACGGTGTCTCCGACCTTGCTGTCCTTGAGCACCTTGTCGATATCCGACTGTGAGGTTACCTCGGTTCCGTTAACCTTCTTTATAATATCGCCCTTTTGAACGCCTGCCTTCTGGGCGTTTGAGTTAGCGATTACCGATGTTACATAACAGCCTGTTTCGCCTACTCCGTAATAGAAAGCGGTGTCGAGCGAGCTGATGCTTTCAACCTCAACGCCGAGGCTGATTTTGCCGGTTACATAGCCGTATTCTTTAAGGTCCTTGATTACTTCAACAACCTTGTTCGCGGGAATTGCGAACGCAATGCCTTCAACCTCGGTGGCGCTGTCCTTAGCGTTAACAATGCCGACAAGCTCGCCGTTTGCGTTAAACAGTCCGCCGCCGGAGTTGCCGGGGCTGATCTGAGCGTTTGTCTGGAGCAAAGTCATATTTCTGTCCTCGATTGTTACCTCACGAGCAAGCGCGGAAATAATGCCGTCGGTTACAGTACCGCCGAGAGTTCCGAGAGGATTGCCGATTGCCACAACATAATCGCCTACGGCAAGCTTTGAGCTGTCTCCGAATGTAGCTGTTGAAAGGTTGTCGGCACTGATTTTAAGAAGCGCTACGTCGGCGTCCTTGTCGCTTCCTACAAGGGTAGCGTCGTAGGTTGTTGAGGCGTCCCTGAGTGTAACCTTAATGTTTTGAGCTCCGTCGATAACATGCTGATTTGTAACGATGTAACCGATTCCGTCCTCATTAGATATTATTACTCCCGAGCCGGCTCCCTTTTGAACATACTGACGGGCAAATCCGCCTGTTACAGTCTGCTCGGTAGCGATTTCAACCACGCTGTCGGCGGTCTTTTTAACAATGCTCGAGGTTGTAACCGCTCCGCTTTCGGTTGAAGCGTCGGAGGCTTTTGAGTTATCTGACGAAACATGATTGATTTTAAGGCTACCGTCAGATGAAGTCGTCGTGTTTGCCGAATTCATCATACTTCCGGCAATAATTCCTCCGCCTACGCCGACCGCCGTAGAAAATACCATTGCCGCAGCTACTACAGCCGCAACGAATTTTTTTGAAGCAGGCTTACTCTCTTTCTTTTCCTTTTTCCTCTTTGCCTGAGTTACCGGAGTTTGCGGGTAACCCTGATAATTTTCGGAAGCATAGCTGTTTGTCTGAGCGTAACCGCCGTAGTTGTTTACTCCGGCAGTTTGGCTGTAGCCGTAACCGGCTTGATAACTGTCATTAGGAGTCGAATACGCCTGATCGTAGTTATTGGGGTTGTGCGGAGCGTCGCTGTTGTTGCCGTTAACATATGAATGTCTGTATTCACCGTTCGTTTCGGTTGCCCCATTCCATTCATAAGAGCTTTCATAAGTGCTTTCCTGAGCAGGAGACGGTTCCGCGCTTTCGGTTTTGTAGTCAGTGCTTTCATATCCGCTGAATTCTTCGCTGTTTGAAGTACCGCCGTTATATTCGCTGTATTCTTCGCTGTTTGAAGTACTGCTGTTATATTCGTTATAATCTTCGTTGCCGTAAGATTTGTTATTATTGTCTGTCATAATTTTTCCTCCTTTAGCCGTTTGGCTTATCTTTATGATGTGTATATAATAATTCCCAAAAGTGAAAACTGTATGAAATAATAATGAAAAAAACAATAAAAATTTTGTTACCTTTGTGAAGCAGGCGTCATTTAAGGCGCGCCGAGCAATTCAGATGATTGGTATTGCCTTAATTAATTTATAGTGATATAATAAACGAATAAAATGTTTTGTATAATCAAAAGGGGGTATATATAATGAAGAGATTATTTATATTGTGTTTGCTGATCGCTTTGGGAACTGTGTTTCAGGGATGCTCAGACAAAAAACCGGCTTCTCCGGAAAACATATCTTTCGCGTCCGGAGCAACCGGAGCGTCATCTCCGGTAACAGACCAAAACAAAACCTACGATTACGAGGTTAAGGAAATTTGGTGCAAAAACGGCGGTAACAAAATATACGGACAGGCGTTCATTCCGAAAACCGGCGGCAAGCTTCCGCTGATAATAACCTCTCACGGACTCGGCGCGAATTATGAATCGGGCGCGTCCTACGCAAAAAAATACGCGCCGCGCGGCTTTGCTGTTTACACATTTGACTTTTGCGGAGGAAGCAATAAAAACAATCCTAACAAAAGCGACGGTTCTAATTTGGAAATGTCGGTAATGACAGAGGTTTCCGACTTAGAGGCGGTTTTGAAAACGGCAAAAACCTGGGATTTTGTTGACACCGGCAAAATATTTTTGCAGGGCGGCAGTCAGGGCGGACTTGTAAGCGCTATCACGGGAATTAAGCACGAGGACGAAATAAGCGGACTTATTCTGCTTTATCCCGCCTTTGGAATGTATGATTTTGTCCACGGGTTTTATGATTACGACAATGTTCCCGAAGAAATCGAAATCAGCTCAATGACTGTCGGCAAAAACTTTGTCACCGATTTATGGGACTACGACGCGCGCGAATATTTGCCGGACTTTGAAAAGCCCGTAATCATTATACAGGGCGGCGATGACGACATTGTGCTTCCGTCGTCTTCAATATCGGCAAACGAGCTGCTGCCAAACTCGGAGTACCACGAAATTAAAGGCGCCGGGCACGGCTTCTCCGGTGAAAAGCACACCGAAGCCGCTAATCTTGCAATTGATTTTATCTTCAAACATATATAGTTAAAAGCATACATAAAAACAGGGTTCAAAGCGAACCCTGTTTTTATGTATTACGCGCTGCTTCGGCGGATTTATTTTCTTTATCGGAATTATCAATTATTCTTTTATTGATTTTAACCGCGTCATATTTGCGTTTAAATGATATTCTGCCTGTAAATTTATTGCCGCAATTCTTGCATAAAAAATCCGAGGTAAAGTTTTTGTTGTGAAGCCTCCACTTTTTTATACGCCTTGCTATTCTTCCGCAGTTGTCACAACGGAACTTCAGCACATTTTTGTCAACCTCAGGATCTTTTAAATCGGTGATAAAGTAGGTTTTGAATAACATTCTGTCATAAAACTCATTACAGTCAGCTTTCATTATATAATCATCAATATTTACGCTGTCCGTAAATTTCTTTATACATTTAAGGCTCAGCTCCGCGTCAGACTCGGCCCGGTGCTGATTTTCCTCGCTGAATTCCACGCCGAGCATTTCGGCGCAAACTCCAAGACCGATTTGATTGCCTTCATCGAATCTGCCCATTGCTTTTTCGCAGTATTCCTGAATGTCGCAGTAACGCTTTAAAAACGGAATGCGCACGTCGTCAAGGTAATAGCGGTAATTGTCAATCAAAGCGTGAATATCGGAGGTTCCCCAGGTCATCAAAACATCGTCGCCGAGAAATTCGCCGAATTTTTCCGCGGCTGTAAGAAAGTCGATTCCTCCCTCGGCAAGCTCCTCGTTGGTTATTTTGGTAAGCTGCTTAACCCTGCCCGAAAGCTTTTTTCCGATTTTTGGCGCTATCAGCTCGGAAAAAGTGCCGGTAATATTAAACTCATCGTCAGTCTTTACCGCGCCGAACTCAATTATCTCGTTAACAAAACGCTGCGCGGATTTGCTGTATGAGCCGTTCCATTCCAAATCAAGTATTACGTAGCTCATTTTTTGCGGAACGCCTGCTTCATTCTTTGTTCCTTTGAAAGAATTCTCTTTCTCATTCTTATGTTTTCGGGAGTAACCTCGACAAGCTCGTCGTCAGCGATAAATTCAAGACACTGCTCAAGCGACATAATTGTGGGAGGAGTAAGCTTTAACGCGTCGTCGGAGCCCGATGCACGCGTGTTTGTAATGTGCTTCTTTTTGCAAACGTTAACCGTGATGTCCTCTGACTTAGGGCTGGCTCCTACAATCATTCCTTCATAAACCGGAACGCCCGCGCCGATAAACAGTCTGCCTCTTTCCTGAGCCGCGTACAAGCCGTATGTTACGGTTTCGCCTGTTTCGAACGCTATAAGTGAGCCTTGGTGACGCGTTACTATTTCGCCCTTCCACGGCTCATAGCCGTCAAAAACGTGGTTCATAATACCGTTGCCGTTGGTATCGGTCAAAAATTCCGGGCGGTAACCCATAAGACCGCGCGCGGGTATGCGGAACTCAATGTGTGTTACGCCGCCGTCACGGGTGCCCATATTAATAAGCTCAGCCTTTCGCGAACCGAGCTTTTCCATTACCGCGCCCACGTAAGCGTCAGGCACTTCGATAATCAGATACTCCATAGGCTCGTGAATTTTGCCGCCTATTTCCTTTGTAATAACCTCGGGACGCGAAACCTGGAACTCAAAGTTCTGGCGGCGCATTGTCTCGATTAAAATTGAAAGGTGAAGCTCGCCTCTGCCCGAAACCTTAAAGGTGTCGGCGCTGTCGGTCTCCTCAACACGGAGAGCGATGTTTGTTTCGGTTTCCTTAAAAAGCCTGTCGCGGATGTTGCGCGAGGTAACGTACTTTCCCTCACGTCCTGCAAACGGAGAATTATTTACGATAAAGTTCATTGTAACGGTAGGCTCGTCAATTTTTACAAACGGCAACGGCTCGACGCAATCATTTGCGCACAGGGTTTCGCCTATGTTTAAATCCTGAATACCGCTTATGCAAACTATGTCTCCCAGCTTTGCCTGCTCGCACTCAATGCGCTTTAAGCCCTCAAACTGGTACAGCTTGCCTATGCGCACGTTTTTGGTGCTTCCGTCGGTATGGCAAAGAGTAACGGACTGGCCGTTCTTTACCTGACCGCGCTCTACCCTGCCGACGCCTATTCTGCCGACAAAGTTATCCGCGTCAATGTTTGAGATAAGAATTTGGAGTCCGCCGTCAAAATCCCCCTGAGGGGCAGGGATTTCGTTTATAACCGCCTCAAACAGCGGTTTCATATCGGTGCCGGGCTCATGATAATCGGTTGAAGCGTAGCCGTCGCGCGCCGAGGCGTAAATAACGGGGAATTCAAGCTGATCCTCGTCGGCTCCCAGCTCGATAAACAAATCGAGCACCTCATCAACAACCTCCTCAGGTCTTGCTCCGGGGCGGTCGATTTTATTAAGAACAACAAGAGGCTTTTTACCGAGCGCAAGCGCTTTTTTGAGCACAAACCGGGTTTGCGGCATACAGCCCTCAAACGCGTCAACAAGAAGCACAACGCCGTCTACCATCTGCAAAATACGTTCTACCTCGCCGCCGAAATCAGCGTGTCCCGGAGTGTCTACAATGTTGATTTTTATGTCGTTATACATTACCGCGGTGGGCTTTGAAAGGATTGTTATTCCTCTTTCGCGTTCAAGGTCGTTCGAGTCCATAACTCTGTCCTCAACATTTTCATTAGCCCTGAAAATTCCGCTTTGCTTCAAAAGCTGGTCAACCAAGGTTGTTTTTCCGTGGTCAACGTGCGCAATAATGGCAATGTTTCTTAAATCTTCTCTTACTGACATACTATCTCTCCGATTTCAAATGCATTTAATTTAACTAAATAATTATATCACTATCTAAATGCAATTGCAATTTGTAAATTACATTACTTTTCGTTATAATAGCGGATTATTTTGCAACTTTTTCCCAATTGAAAAAGAAAATTTCCATATTTAGTGTGTTAAATTGATTTTTTTGCTTTACAACTACTAAGGATTGTTATATAATTAACACAGTTATCTTTTTATAATGAGATAGACTATCAAATTTTCGGAGGTAAGTTTTATGGGCTACACAATTGCGCAAAAAATAATTAAAGAGCATCTTGTAAGCGGCGAAATGAAGGTCGGCAACGACATCGGTCTCAGAATCGACCAAACGCTCACCCAGGACGCTACGGGAACAATGGCTTATATTGAATATGAGGCTATGGGTATTCCCAGGGTTAAAACCGAAAAAAGCGTGGCTTATATTGACCACAATACTTTACAAACAGGCTTTGAGAACGCCGACGACCACAGGTTTATTCAGTCGGTATGTAAAAAACACGGAATCTATTTTTCACGTCCCGGCAACGGAATTTGCCACCAGGTTCACCTTGAACGCTTCGGCAAACCCGGCAAGACTTTAATCGGCTCCGACAGCCACACACCCACAGGAGGCGGAATCGGTATGCTCGCAATCGGCGCGGGCGGACTTGACGTTGCTGTTGCAATGGGCGGCGGCGCTTACTATATTACAATGCCCAAGATGGTAAGGGTTAACCTTACAGGCAAGCTCAGTCCTTGGGTTTCCGCCAAGGACATTATCCTTGCGGTGCTCAGGGTTATGAGCGTTAAGGGCGGCGTAGGCAAAATTGTTGAATACGGCGGCGAGGGCGTAAAAACTCTTACAGTTCCCGAAAGAGCAACCATCACCAATATGGGCGCGGAGCTTGGAGCGACAACATCCGTATTCCCGTCAGACGAAACCACAAGAGAATTTCTTAAGGCTCAGGGCAGAGAGGAAGACTATACAGAGCTGAGCGCGGACGCGGACGCGGTTTACGACGAGGTTATCGAAATTAATCTTTCCGAGCTTGAACCGCTTGCTGCCTGCCCCCACTCTCCCGACAACATCAAGACGATTAAAGAGCTTGAAGGCAAAACCGTTGACCAGGTTTGCATCGGCTCCTGCACAAACTCCAGCTACCTCGACCTTATGAGAGTGGCTTACATCCTGAAGGGCAAAAAGGTTGCCGACAACGTAAGCCTCGCTATTGCTCCCGGTTCAAAGCAGGTGTTTAATATGCTCGCTTTAAACGGTGCTTTGGGCGATATGATAGCGGCAGGCGCGAGAATCCTTGAAAGCGCCTGCGGTCCCTGCATAGGTATGGGACAGTCTCCTAACAGCAAGGGCGTTTCGCTCAGAACCTTTAACCGTAACTTTGAAGGCAGAAGCGGTACAGCCGACGGACAAATTTATCTTGTTTCTCCCGAAACAGCCGCCGTATCGGCGCTTAAAGGCGTGTTCACCGACCCCCGTTGTCTCGGCGACGCCGCCGACATTGAGCTTCCCGAAAAGTTCCTCATCAACGACAATATGGTTATCGCCCCCGCTCCCGTTGAGGAAATGGACAGCGTTGAAATTCTCAGAGGTCCCAATATTAAAGAATATCCGGAAACAAGTCCCCTTACCGACACTATCGAAGCTTCATGCTCGCTTAAGGTCGGCGACAATATTACAACAGACCACATTATGCCGGCAGGCGCTAAAATCCTTCCGCTGCGCTCCAATATTCCGAAAATTTCGGAGCACTGCTTCACCGTTTGCGATAAGGAGTTCCCGGCAAGAGCCAAGGCCTTGGGCAAAAGCATTATCGTAGGCGGCGAAAACTACGGTCAGGGTTCGTCGCGTGAGCACGCCGCGCTTGCTCCGCTTTACCTCGGAGTAAAGGCTGTGCTTGTTAAGAGCTTCGCGAGAATCCACAAGAGCAATCTTATTAACGCCGGTATTCTTCCGCTGACCTTTACAGACGCGGAGGACTATGACAAGATTAAGCTCGGCGATATGCTTGAGCTTCCGAACGTTAAGGAGGAAATCGCAAACGCTTCCGTCATTACCGTTGTCAACAAAACAACAGGCGACACAATTAAAGCAGAGTGCGAGCTTTCAGACAGAACAAGAGCCATTATTATTGCAGGCGGACTGCTTGACTACACAAAGGAGAACAGCTAATGGACAAGATTAAAATGACTACGCCGCTCGTTGAAATGGACGGCGACGAAATGACCAGAATCATCTGGCAGCAAATTAAGGACACTCTCCTTCTTCCCTATGTTGACCTTAAAACCGAATATTACGACCTCGGTCTTGTCAAGAGAAACGAAACCGACGATCAAATCACCGTAGATTCCGCAAACGCGACGAAAAAATACGGCGTTGCGGTAAAATGCGCGACAATCACGCCCAACGCCGCGAGAATGACCGAATACAACCTTAAAAGTATGTGGAAGTCGCCTAACGGCACAATCAGAGCTATTCTTGACGGTACGGTATTCAGAAGCCCTATTCTGGTAAAGGGAATTGTTCCGTACATTCCCACCTGGAAGAAGCCGATTTGCATTGCGCGTCACGCTTACGGCGATGTTTACAAGAACACCGAAATGCGCGTTGAAGGCGGCAGCAAAGCTGAGCTTTGCGTAACAAAGCCCGACGGAACCGAGGAAAGAAGCCTGATTTTTGACTTTGCTACCGACGGTGTAATCCAGGGTATGCACAACATTGACAAGAGCATTTCATCCTTTGCGAGAAGCTGCTTTAACTACGCGCTTGACCAAAAAATTGACGTTTGGTTTGCCACAAAGGACACAATCAGCAAAACCTATGACCACCGCTTTAAGGACATTTTCGCGGAAATATTCGAGAATGAATACAAAGAAAAGTTTGAAAAAGCCGGAATCACTTACTTCTATACCCTCATTGACGACGCTGTAGCTCGTGTTATCCGCAGCGAAGGGGGGTATATGTGGGCGTGCAAAAACTACGACGGCGACGTTATGAGCGATATGATCGCCACCGCTTTCGGATCGCTGGCTATGATGACAAGCGTACTTGTATCTCCCGACGGAATCTATGAATATGAGGCTGCCCACGGCACGGTACAGCGCCACTATTACAAGCATTTAAAGGGCGAGGAAACCTCTACCAATTCAGTTGCGACTATTTTTGCCTGGACAGGCGCTCTGCGCAAAAGAGGAGAGCTTGACGGACTTGACGACCTTGTAAGCTTTGCGGATAAGCTTGAAGCCGCGACAATCAAGACCATTGAGGACGGAATTATGACAGGCGACCTCTACCTTATTTCTACACTTGAAAACAAAACAAAAGTGAACACACAGGACTTCCTTTCAGCAGTTAACGAGCGTCTTGCGGCTTCGCTTTAAAGGAGTAAATTTATAATGCCGAAAAGCGACAGCATTTCGATGTCGGTTATCAGGCGGTTGCCGCGTTATTACCGCTTTTTATCGGAGCTGAACGATCAGAACGCAGACAAAATTTCTTCGACTAAGCTTGCGCAGATAATGAATGTAACCGCTTCACAGGTTCGTCAGGATTTGAACTGCTTCGGCGGCTTCGGACAGCAGGGCTACGGCTACAGCGTAAAGCAGCTTAAAAAGGAAATTGAAAACATTCTCGGTCTGAATAACAATTACAAGGCAATCCTGATAGGAGCCGGTAATTTTGGCAGCGCAATCGCAAAGCACCTTGATTTTAAACGCCTCGGCTTTGAAGTCACGGCGTGCTTTGACAAGGACGAAAACAAGGTTGGAACTCAGCTTGGCGACATCAAGGTTCAAAGCGAAAGCGAGCTTGAATTATTTTTGAGCAAGCACAAAATCGACGCGGCCTTTCTTTGTATTCCTAAGCTGAGCGTTGAAGACACCCTCGGCAAGCTTTACAGGCTTGGCATTAAAAACTACTGGAATTTCAGCCACTTCGATATTAACGCGAAATACAAGGATACAATTGTTGAAAATGTGCATTTGAGTGACAGCCTGATGACTCTTTGCTACAGAATGAATAATAGTTAACCACTCACAAAAAACGGACTGCCGATAACGCAGTCCGTTTTTATCATAAGTTATTGTTCGATTATGGAATTATAAGCAAGGTGCGCGGCTTCGCTTTCCATATTGCACCTCAAAACATAAAACTTAACATCCGATTTCAGCAGTTCATCAAAGTTATTCAGCATAGCCTGCGCTGTTTCGGCGTCAACCATATGCGCTGTCTGAAAATAGAGCTTTTTTATTATCTCCTTTGAGGACGGAACATAAATCGAATTATGCTCCGCTCTTTCTATGAAAACAATTGCCTCAAGCGGAGCGCTTTCATTAAGAGCTATTCCGCTTCCTCCGTCAAACGGTGTTCCGTATGCCGTAACCTTTTTTCCGTTAATCTTAATAACAGGCTTGTCGTCGTTAAAAATATGAACCTTTTCGCCGAATTCCTTTAGCCACAGCCTTGTGTGCGTTGATTTTCCCACTCCGGAATCCGCCGAAAAAAGATACGCCTTGCCGCCGCAAATTATCCCGGAGGAATGAACAAGCATTGCGTGACGGTTTATTACAGTGCGGTTAAACGCGTTGCAATACGCAAAGGTTTCTGTTTTCGGAATATCCGGAACAGCCATACGTTTATTGGTTTGCTCAATATAGCTGTCGCTCACACTCAGCTTTATTTGTGTTTCGCGTTCACCGTCATAAATAAAGCTTTCTGAAAGCTCTTTAAGATTATTGTATTTTGGTGTGTATTCGGTAACAAAATCCGCAATTAAATACCTCATTTATTCACTTCCGTTTTCAAGATAAGGCAGGGTCCGGAAAACCGAACCCTGAATTGTTATCATTATAATTTTGCCGCCTTAAGCAAGCTGGAAGTCCTTGATATAGCTTTCAATACACTTTTTTATAATACCCTTGGCTTCATTGGCGCCGTGAACCTTGGTAACCGATGTTTCCTTTCCGTTTTCAAGCGACTTATAAACCTGGAAGAAATGACGGATTTCCTCAAACACGTGAGTAGGCAAATCCTCGATATCGTTATAGGTGTTATAGTTAGGATCGTTAATCGGCACGGCAATAATCTTTTCGTCGGCGCTGTTGTTGTCAATCATATTGAGCACACCTATAGGCTTGCACTCAACAAGCGTCATCGGCAAAATGGTTTCGCTGCACAGCACCAAAACATCAAGCGGATCGCCGTCGTCGGCGTATGTGCGAGGAATAAAGCCGTAGTTCGCGGGATAGTGAGTTGATGTAAACAAAACGCGGTCAAGCTTCAGCATACCTGTTTGTTTATCAAGCTCATACTTATTTTTGTCACCCTTTGATATTTCGATTACCGCGTAAAAGTTATCGGCAGTAATGCGTTTCGGTGAAATATCATGCCATATGTTCATTTATTTATCCCCTGTCTTTTAATATACGGAACAAAATATTACTGTTCCGTATATTAATTATAGAGTTTACTTTATATAATGTCAAGACTTACTTTTTCTTTACATTGCCGGAAATAATTTTTATTATCTGAATAATTACCGTAGGTGTAACTGCAAGGGCAAGTATTGCCAAAGCCTGATAAGCGCCGAGATTTACAACACTGAAAAGACCGTGAAGCGCCGGAACAAACAGCACAAGCGCAAGAAGCAGTACGCCAAGCACAAAGGCTCCGATGCTGCTCGGATTTGAGGTAAAGCCTGCCTTGAAAATTGAGCGTTCGGTACGGCAGTTAAAGCCGTGGAAAAGCCTTGCGAGTGTCAGAGTTGCAAAAGCCATGGTGCTTGCAGTCGCCGCGTTTACCGAGTTGCCCATATAGAAAGCTATAATTACGACAACCGCGATAAGCGCGCCCTGGCTAATCATCAAAGCGGCAAAGCTTTTGTTCAAAATACCTTCCTTGGGATTACGCGGCTTTTGGTCGAGCAAGCCCTTTTCGGGCGGCTCCATACCTATCGCGATAGCCGGCAGCGAGTCGGTGAGAAGGTTGATAAACAACAGGTGAACAGGCTCAAACGGAACAGGCAGCGCGAGGAACGAGGTAAACAAAACGGTAATTATCGCCGCCATATTACCGGACAGCAGGAACATAATCGCGTTTTTGATATTGCGGTAAACGTTTCTTCCGTTGGCAACAGCCTTGATAATTGTAGCAAAGTTGTCGTCCTGGAGAATCATTGACGCGGCGTCCTTTGAAACCTCGGTACCTGTTATGCCCATTGCAACGCCGATGTCGGCTTTCTTCAGCGCCGGAGCGTCGTTTACTCCGTCACCTGTCATCGAAACTATATTGCCGCGGCGCTGCCACGCTTCAACAATACGGATTTTATTTTCGGGAGATACACGCGCATAAACCGATATCGACGGCAAAACCTCGTCAAGCTTTTTATCGCTCATTGCGTCAAGCTCCATACCTGTAACAGCAATGTCTCCTTCACGCATAATGCCTATTTGTTTGGCGATTGCGGAAGCGGTAATCTTATGGTCGCCCGTAATCATTATCGGCTTGATTCCGGCGCGGACAGCGTCGGCAACAGCCTGCTTGCTTTCCTCACGCGGAGGATCAATCATCGAAACAAGACCGAGGAAGGTATAATCATATTCCGATTCAACACTGAGCGGTTCATCGGAAACCTTATACGCGAATGTTAAGACACGCAGACCTGCTTCGGAATAATCATTATTCTGTTTCAGAATAATATCCTTGTCCTCCTGTGTAATCGGGCGAACACCGTCCTTTGTGGCAATGCTGATACAGCGGTCAAGAATTGAATCGAGCGCGCCTTTGGTAAGAATATGCGAAACACCGTGAAGCTTATACTTGGTGCTCATCATTTTACGGTCGGAATCAAAGGGAACCTCCTCTACCCTGCTGAGCGAATCGCGGACAATATTGTCATCTATGCCGATATTACGCGAGCTTTCAATAAGAGCGTACTCGGTCGGGTCACCGATTCCCTTGCCGTCAACAATACTTGAATCGTTGTTAAGAATCATTCCGTAAATAAGCTGGCGGTGGCTGGCAATCTTCAAGTCAAGCTCATCCTCACGAATGCTTTCACCGTTAATGTATATTTTCTGCACCGTCATCTTGTTTTGAGTAAGAGTGCCTGTTTTATCAGAACAAATTACGGAAACACAGCCAAGACTTTCAACAGCCTTCAGGTCTTTAATAACGGCGTTTTCCTTTGCCATTTTTTGCGTACCCATAGCCTGAACAATGGTAACAATTGAACCGAGCGCCTCCGGAATCGCGGCAACGGCAAGGGCTACGGCATACATTAGCGAACCCATAACATTGTCAAATGTCCAGTTCCACTGCTTTTGGAACATGGAAAGAACAAATACAAGCACGCTTATTATCATAATAATAAGCGCAAGCCGGCTTGAAAACTTATCGAGGCTTTCCTGAAGCGGAGTTTTCTTTTCCTTCGCGGAGTTCATAAGCGAAGCGATTTTACCGATTTCGGTATCCATCGCGGTTTCGGTTACAACAACAAGCGCTCTGCCGTAGGTAACAAGACTGCCCGAAAAGACCATATTTGTGCGGTCGCCGAGCGGAACCTCGCCGCCGATAACAGCTTCGTTTTTATCTATGTTGGTACTTTCGCCTGTAAGCGAGCTTTCGTTGACCTGGAGCGAATAGTTCCGAACAATACGACCGTCGGCAACAACAAGGTCGCCTGCTTCAAGTACAATTATATCGCCCGGTACAACGTCCTTTGAATCCACTTCAACCTTTTGACCGTCGCGGATTACCTTTGCCGAAGGAGATGACAGAGATTTAAGACTTTCGAGCGATTTTTCCGCCTTTACGTGCTGAACTGTGCCGAGAATCGCGTTCATAATAATAACCGCAAAGATTACTATTGTGCTTTCGATATTGCCTGAGAACATTGAAATAATTGCGGCAATTATAAGAATAATAACAAGCAAATCCGCAAACTGACTCAGGAAAACCTGCAGCACTGTTTTTTTCTTTCCCTCGACAAGCATATTACGGCCGTATTTTTCAAGCCGGTTTTGCGCTTCTTCGGATGAAAGACCGTCGGTAGTGACGTTCATTTTATTTAGAACGTCCTTTTCGGGCATTTGATACCAACTGTTCATATTAGCCTCCGTAAAATAGATTAAGATTGTATTTACAACAAAAAAAGACTTCTATTGCATACACAGTTCCGTTGCAATAAAAGTCTCGTTCTTTAAGATATATCCGATACCCGTCGGGCAGGTATGAGATTGGCGAAATATACCACGGCTATTGCCGCGAACTACTCCCCTTTACAAATTCATTATATCAGTTTTGAGGAGCAGTGTCAACGTTTTTTTGGGCGGCAGGCGGAAATTCTTTTTCAACAACCGTAAAGGTAATGTCGGGTGTATCTTCCGGCGGTTCTTCGTTTTTAACCTTCTTCTTTTTGGGCTTTTTTGGTTTGCTGAGCATAGCGAGTATTATTCCGAGGAACGCCAAAAACGCGCCCGAACCCGAAAATATAACCGAAAGCTCGGGTTCTTCAAAAAGATATGCCACTATCATTGAAATCACAAGCAGCGGCAAACACAGCAGACAAAGGATAAATGATATTTTATACAGGAAATTCATTTTCCTTTTGAATTTAAAGCCTTTCTTTTGCATAAACTCTACCTCACAAATTTTTTGCTATGTCAGCAAAATTTTCAAGACTGAGCTTTTCGGCTCTCGCGTTTGAAGGCACATTTGCCGCTTCAAGAACCTCAAGCGTTCTGTCCTTACTAATTGAAAGACCCGAGCTGAGTGAGTTTGAAATAACCTTTCTCCTTTGAGAAAACGCCGCCCTGACTACCTCGAAAAACTTCTTTTCATCGGTTTTAAATGGAGGCTCGGAAAGCACATCAAGTCTGATTACCGCGGAATCGACCTTTGGGGCAGGCATAAATGAACCGGCGCTGACCGAAAACAACATCTGAGGCTTTGCGTAGTAATTTACCGATACAGTGACCGCTCCGCTCATTCTTGAGCCGACGTCAGCGCAAATCCGCTGTGCCGCTTCCTTTTGAACCATAACGGTTATTGCCTTTAACGGCAGTTTGTCCTCGAGAAGCTTCATAATAATCGGCGATGTGATATAATACGGCAAATTAGCGCAAACAACAACGTCCATACCGCTAAATTCCTCAGCTATTAATTTATTTAAATCAAGCTCCATAACATCAGCGTTAATTATTTTTACATTGTCATATTCCGAAAGCGTTTCTTCCAAAACCGGCAACAGTCTTTTGTCAAGCTCAACCGCGACAACCTTTTCGGATATTTTACAAAGCTCGTTTGTGAGCACGCCGATTCCCGGTCCGATTTCGATGACTCCCGCACCGCCTGCTCCCGACAGCTCCGCCATTCGCGGACACACGGAGGGATTTATCAAAAAGTTTTGACCGAGTGATTTTGAAAAAGTAAAGCCGTGTTTGCTTAAAAGCTCTTTAATTGTACCGATGTCTGATAATCTGTTCATTTTAAAGTCCGTAAACCTTTCGGATATTTATTTTTTAGTCTGCCGCCCGACGCTTTGCCAAAACCTGTTGTCATACCGTTGACGCACACCGCGGTATAGCCGCGGATTTCCTCCGGAGCGGAAATTTCCTCGCCGTGAAGAAACGCTTTAATATCCTGTGACGAAGCGTCAAGGTCGATAAAGTTAACGCATTGCCCGGGCTTGGCAGCCATAAAAGCACTGTGATGCGGTTCAATTCTGTTTTTCACTATCTCGCCGAGGATTACTCCTGCGCGAATTATCCCGAGTGATTTCCAATTTTGTACCGGGACACTAAAATTCTCAGGGAGAATTATAATCTTATCCCTGATAATATTAACGCGTTCACCAAACGGTCTGTCTCTTAAAATACTGTCATAAAAGCTTAGAATTTTATCATCGGAAGCATTTTTATTTTCTGAAAAAGAATTATTATATAATTCACCTTGTTTTCTCAGCCTTGCGGCAAAATGGCCTTCGCCGCCGTCCATCGGAAAAATCCTTCTCGCGTGTACAAGTGCGGGTCTTCCGAAACATACCCCGGAATCCTCAAGGCTGAAATCAGGGTTTTCTTCGAGAAACCGAGTAATTACATCCTCGTTTTCTTCCTTAGAGAAAGTGCACGTTGAATACACCATAACGCCGCCGCTTTTAAGAGCGTGTTTCGCGCTGTTCAAAATATTGAGCTGGCGCGCTGCGCAGCTTTTTACGTGGGCTTCACTCCACTCGTTTTGGGCTTCGCTGTTTTTGCGGAACATTCCCTCGCCGCTGCACGGAGCGTCTACAAGAACCTTGTCGAACTGCTCAGACAAAACCGCGCACAGCGTTTCGGGATGAGTATTTGATACCACCGCGTTGGAAATTCCCATACGTTCAATATTCGATAAAAGAATATTTGCGCGGCTTTTTACAATTTCATTACTCCACAGCAATCCTGTTCCGCCGAGCTTAGCCCCTATTTGTGTACTTTTTCCGCCGGGAGCGGCGCACAAATCAAGCACCCGGTCGCCTTTTTGCACCCCGAGCATTTCAACCGCGGATGAAGCGGACGGTTCCTGAATATAAAACGCTCCGCAATGATGCAAAGGATGATTGCCCAAGCCCTCAACCTCATTGGGAATATAGAAGCCGTCAGGACAGAACGGAGTAGGTTCAAGCGGAAAATCAAGCGATTTTTCGAGCTTTTCAGCCGTGCATTTTAATGTATTAACACGAAGTCCGCGAACATTACCGGCTTCGTAATATTTCAAAAACTGTCCGTATTCTTCTCCCAAAAGAGATTTCATTCTTAATAAAAATTCATTCATATGTATATTTCCGTATTTTGGGATAATAATAGTAATAGTTTAGCAAAGGAGGTGTTACAATGGATAACGTAAAGAACACAAAGAACACCAACGGTACTCAGAACTGCAAGGACAGCGAAAAGAAAAAGCAGACAAAGAACAACTCCGCGAAATAATTTCCGCCGTCCGCTCCCTCAAAAGAGGGAGCTTTTATTTTTTGCGGCTCTAATCAGTAACCGAGCTCCTCGTTAACGATTATAACTTTAATTCTGTTGACATGGCGCTGCTGAGCGCAAACTACATAGTTGCAGCAAATTCTTCCGTCACCGTGACAACCTTCGCACAACTCGGGATTATCCTTTCCGAGTGAAACACACTGACCTTTTTTGGCACAGTAGGTGTCTATTCCGAGGCGCACGGTATTCGGAGGCGCCGCCTTAGTCTTTACCCTGTAAACCGCTTCTTCAATATTTTTTACAAGCTTGTTAACTCCGCATACAACCACTACGCTTTTAGGTCCGTAAAGGATTGCGGCAACGCGGTTGGAATTGCCGTCAACGTTATACAATTCTCCGTTTTCGGTAAGAGCGTTTGTGCTTGTAACAAACACATCCGCGCTGAAGGTTTTACGGTAAACATCTTCTATCTGTTCACGCGTCAAGCCCGGCACGCTCCGGTCAAGAAAGTTATAATTGGATGACGAAATTACGTCGTAAACACCTGTTTGCTTCAATGTTACCGAACCGCCGCACGAAACTACGTCGCCCTTATTAATCAGCTTCTTTACAAGCCCGCAGGCTTCTTCGCCGTTCTCGACAAAATAAGGCTCCATTTTATTGCGCTTCAGGTTTTGCATAGTTTTTTCAATTCTGTTTTTAAGCTCTTCTGTCATAAATATTCCTCCGTACCAATTTCATATTTTTATTATACTTTAAAAACGCAATTATTGCAAGCATATAAAAGGTCCGTCCGGCACATAAACCGGAACGGACCTGATAATTATAAGGTTTTTGGTTTTCGGATGTTTTTCACAAGGAAAACAAGATAAACAACAAAAAGCTCCGCGGTTTAAGCAATAAAGCGTTATTCAGGTGATCAGTGCGCCTTGAATTGTGCGGTGTTGCCTTTAGTCTTTGGTAGATGCTTTGGCAGTATCTTCGTTTGTTTCTACCTTTTTAATCGCGTCGCTTACATCCTTTGAAAGCTCCATCTTCTGAAACTCGTTATTGTCGGAAAGATGCAGATTAAAGCCCTGTGTTAAATCAAACTTCGCCTCGGCGGAATCAAACGCCAGGTCAAGAATATGACCGCCTTTTGTTTTGTCGTCCGAGATAAAGTGGAAATGCCAGCCCGGAGTATTAAGTCCGTCCATATAATCGGGACAATACAGAGCTACGATTGTACCCTTTATGTTTTCATAGTTAAACTCTCGCTGATCGGTTGCCAGCGCCTTGTCAAGTGATTTATATGGTTTTTCCTGTTTAAGCTCGCTGCGAACATTCATCTTCTTGAATTCGCCTGTAACCTTTACCATATAAAACAGGTTTTTGCCGTTTGCCTCAACAGTTTTATTAAGCTGATCCTTGAGCTTGTTGATGTTTTCCGCCTTTGACAGCGTTTCGGTTTTATCATTATCAAAAAACGTAACGTTCGAAAAAGGAACTGTTTCACTTTTGTCAGCTTCCTTTACGGTTCCGTCGCCGAGCGCCTGATAAACCTTGCCGTCCAAAACAATCATCTCGCCGTTTACGCCCTCGAAGGTACCTATTCCGGTATCTCCGTGCTTTTTAAGCTCCTCTACTCCTATAATGCCGTCATAGTATCCCTGAGTTAAGGATTGGAGCAGCGCAACCTGGAAAATTGTTTCCCTGTCCGTATTCTGCTGCGGAGAACAGGCAGAAACAGACGATGCCGTTATTATTCCGGCTAACATAACCAATAATATTTTTTTCATTGCAAACACCTTTCTTTATTATATATGATACACGGACTGTTCTGTCACCTTCCGTTATATCTGATGCACAACATAGTAAAATCATCAAACTGCGTACTGTCGCCGGTGAATTTGTTAACCTCATTTTTGACGTTTGTAACAATTTCTTCCGGTGCTCCGGCTGAACTGATATTCAGCGCGGCTGTCATACGGTCTACTCCGAACAGTTCATTTTTAGAATTATTTGCTTCCGGGACGCCGTCGGTATAAAGAAACAGAGCGTCGCCTTTGTTGAGCTTAAACTCATATGTATTGTAAGGAATTCCGTCCAAACCGCCGATTACAAAATCATGCTTGTCCTTCATAACGGTAAACTTTTCGCCGTTTCTGTATATTGCAGGATATTCATGACCTGCGTTTGAAGCTGTAACCACACCTGTTTCAAGATCCATAATACCGAGCCATACCGAAATAAACATATCAGCCTGATTGTTGCTGCAAATACGGTTGTTAACAAATTCAAGAATTTCGGCAGGACTGCCTCCCATCAGCGTTCTGTCGCTGATTAAGATTTTTGAAGCCATCATAAACAGCGCGGCAGGAACACCTTTTCCGGAAACATCCGCTATTACAAGAGCAAGGTGTTTTTCATCCGTTAAGAAAAAGTCATAAAAATCGCCGCCGACCTCCTTAGCCGTATACATCGCGGCAAATATGTCAAACTCTTTTCTGTCGGGAAAAGCCGGGAAAATATTGGGAACCATACTGTTTTGAATTTGAGTGGCTGTGTTCAGCTCGGATTTAACATTTGCGGACGCACGTGAAATTTCGTCCTGACTGAGCACCATATCGTGGCCGTGCTTGGCAATATAAACAGCAATAAAGCTGATTACGGTAAACACAAGGAGTCTCGGCAAAAAGCCGTTAATCAACATCCAAATTACTGCCTTTGCGGAATCTGTTTCCAAAGCGGTAACCGAAGAACGCAAGCCGTTTTGAATCACAATTACAGTTCCGTCCTCAATGCGGGGAAAAAAATTCAGGTCAATTATTCCATACAGAACAGACGTCACGCTTGCCGCTGCCAACAGCACAACCGACAAAATTGAAATCATTACTGTAAAGCCCTTGGAAAAATACCTTCCGGATAACAGCACCGGAAGTATCATAATCAGAATAACGTTGTGATTAAGTATTCCGAACAATTGTGTACACACGCACAGCAGGGCTATTATCATAACATATTTCAGCCAGCGTTTTCTGCCGTTGAATTTAAAATAGAGTATAACCGGCACAGCGAATTCCGCCAAGCCCAGTATTGAAAGGAAGGTCATTCTTTGCTTAGAAACCGAAAACACACCGGCTAAATTCAAAATCCACGCCACAATAAGGATTAAAGCGCAAAAGAATATTACCCATAGTGACAGGCGGTTGGAATCGTACTCGTTTTTTTCAAAAACCGCCTTGGTTTCCTCCGAATCATATATTTTAAAATAATCCTTAAATCTTCCCATAATTATCACCCGAGCTTTTTCTTAATTGTCAAAATATTCTGTCCGCCGCTGTAAGTATAGTCCATCTCATCCATAGTCTTTTTAACAAGAAAAATTCCGAGTCCGCCTATCTTCCGTTCTTCGGCGGATAAGGTTATGTCGGGATCCGCCTTTTTCAGCGGATTAAACGGCGTGCCGCTGTCAATAAAGGTAATCGAGGCGGTAAGCGGATTTTCTTCAAGCTCGAATCTTACGGTTACTTTTCCTTTCGCGCCGCTGTAAGCGTAACGGGCAATATTCCCGAACATTTCATCTATCGCTACGTCAATCTTAATCCGCGCTTTCATCGGACAATCCAAGGTGTCAAGCTCCGCGTTCACAAACTCGGTAACCGTTTCAATATTATCTAATTCCGCTTCAACTGTCAGTTCTTTCACAACCGTCACTCCCCTGTACAGATAAATTTATACTGAAAATCAGTTTGCTTTTTTTAATGCCTGTTTTGCCTTTTGTTCTCTTTCCTTGGCAAAGGTTTCCTTTGTGCCCATATGCGGAAACATAAAATTCATATATTCGTCGGTAAATACTGTGTCACAAAATTGACCTATCACAGTTTGCGGCGGAATATTCTCGGCGCGTTTATTCTTTCTGTCAATAGAAACAATTGTAAGAACACCGTTTACAACCATAAAAACCGCAAGGATTACAGTAATAATATTGCCGGGCTTTTTCGGTATTTTCTCAATTAAGCGGCTTATTAAGGGATACAAATACCTGAGCCATACAAGTCCGAGAAATCCCCAGATAAAAGCAAAAAGCAAATTTGTTCTGCCGTCAAGATTAAACGGTGTGTCGCTGTAATCCCAGCTAATTGTTCCCAAAAACATTTCCTGAAAATAAGAGCAGTAATATTCAAAGGTCGCTCCGATTACAGCCGAAGCGGCATACACAATTATATCGTTTTTATTATACAGCTTATAAAGACACAAGGTAATCGCAACAGCTCCGCCGCCGTATACGGGGATAAAAGGTCCCATAACCACACCGACTCTCATCTCGAAATGTCCCTCAACAAAAAACGCCCAGACGGTTTCAAGAAGCGTGCCGCAAAAGCTGCCGATTAAAAACAGCCAAAAAAGCTTGGAAAGACTCAGTCCGTAAGCAAACGGTCTGTCTTCTTTATTCATTATGTTGTTTTCATATGTCTCGTTATTTCTCTTTAAAAGCAGGTTATGATGAGCCTTAATGTCCGAAAGCTGTTTTTCATAATCAAAAGATTCCATATCCGGAAACGCCTTTACAAGTCTCAGCCTGAAGTGCTTGCTTTGTATTATTCTTCGCTCGTACTCTTTTCTCAGCTCATTATCGGACACATTTTTTTCTTCGTTATCTAAAAGTCTGGAAATATTATCCATTTTTTTAAGGTTATTTCTAAGCTTTATAACCGTAACGCAGGAAATGATAATATCAACTATAATTAAAACCGTAACAACCGCCGGAATCAATATTGCCGCCCAGAACGGAATAGCTGTAATAATTGAAGCTACGGGTGCATAAGCAAATTTAACAAGCACAACACCCAAAAGTCCGTAAACAAAGGGTTCCCAAATGCTGACGTATTTATTGATTTTATACTTACTGTCCGAATAATCCTTCCATTTAAAGCCAAACGAACGCTCAAAAATAACCGAAGCAAAATATTTATAAAGCGTAAGTATAATAGCTGATGTAAAAAACAGCATCACAACGTTTTCAAAACGAAGAGCGAAAACATAAAGCAACAAAAATCCGATACCGATTGACGGCAAAAAAGGAAGCGTTAAAAAGCCCGGATTAGTTACACGCTTATTTTTTATTAAGTAGTATATAAGTTCGGTAAGCCACCCTAAAAAAGAAAAGATGACAAATACCCACAACATTCCCGTTAAAAACTTCATAGCACCCTCATCATTACGCAATTTGCGGCATTAATTTATACCGCAGCAGATTCCATAATGTATTATATCACAAAACAGGTAAAGTGTCATTATATTTTTTATTATTTACGATAAAAAATATTCATATCAACAGAATAAGGAAACATATCATCCTGATACCAAGCCTTATTACGGCAATACAAAAGCGCTGACCTGAACGGCCGGCGCTTTTTTACAAAACAGGTTTAAAACCAAGCTCCTCCTGCATAAGAATCATCAGCGGAATCCCAAGCATAAACGGAAATACGGTTCCGTTAAGAAGTATAGTAACAAATAACAGCAGCATATCAATTTCCGGGTATAATAATTTGACGGCGGGCGAAATAATTACTGCTTCAATAACAGCCGAAATTATTATTACCGCAAGCTGCCTTATAATATCCTTGATTGTTCTAAGGTAAAAGGGCTTTTTGAAGATTTTCATATAGAACAGGTAAAACACAAACGGACCGAGAAAATTCGCGATAAAGCCTGCGGCAGAAGACCACCTTAAACTGCCGCTCATTATGTCGCCGATTAAATTGCCGACGGCAAACGCCAAACATCCCGGAATTCCGAAGAAAATACCGAAAACAGGTTTAAGAAGCATAACCGGGCGAATATCGGTAAAACCCGGGATTACGCTCATAACCTTAAAGGGAATCGCTATAATCAAATAAACCGCTACAAGAAGGGCTGTTAAAACACAAAACTTAACCGGCTTTGGAGGGTTAATTTTTTTTAACGTCATAAATACCCCTCCTTTTCCCATTAATATCAATAATTTCAATTACGCTTCCCGAAACAATAAGAAGCGCTCCTATTATATTGAACGGTGTCAAAACAGCGCGCTCTATTAAATTTTCCGGAAGCACGGTACCCCAAATAAGCGAAAAAACTATTTCGAGTGAATAGATAATTGTCGCGCCCGTCGCGGTTGCCCGCTTTTGAGCAAAAATATTCAAGGTTTGCGCAAACGCGATGATAAAATACGCGTGAATAAACAAGCTCGCTATTATCGTGCCTGACCACGGAATCACGGCAAATGTTTCCGGCTGGAGAACAAGCCAAATTACAAAGCTGATTGCGGCTACAAACACGGAAATGAAAGCCGAAAGTGAAATCGAATCGAATTCTCCGGCAAAATCATTAAGCTTTACAATAAATACAGCGCGAATTATACATCCAAGCAGCATTAAAAGCAGGCCTACCGGGGAAATCTTTGTAATATTTCCTCCCAGCGCCGTGATAATTCCCGTCAGCACCAGCGCTACGGATATCCACGTTTTTGCTCCGACTGTTTTTTTCATTGTAATCAATACTACCGGCAAAACAACAACCGTCATTGAAAAGGTAAAGGCGCCGGTGGACACGTCAAAATGCTTTATTCCGTAAAGATAAAGAGTATTATATCCGCAATTTAAGACGCCTAACAGCAGACAACGAAGTATTATTTTTTTCCCGGAGCGCGTCAGTTCGTTCTTTATACGTTTGTAAAAGCAAGAGCCGAGTATTATCGCCGCAATCGCGTTGCAGATAAATGTCGTGGCAAAAGGTAAAACATTGCCGGGAATACAACTGAAAATAATTACCTCGGTTGACCAACACAGAGTTACACAGATTAAACAAATATTCGCCTGTAATTTGTTCATACTTATCCCCTTCTGTTATTTAAGGTAACACCGCACAATTCAAGGCGCACGGCTTGCTTTAATATTTTACTACTTTATTAAACAAAAGGCAACAAACATTTTCAAAAAACGCTGAACTGCAAACGAGTTCGTAAAATCACTTGACAAAAATAAACATTCAGCGTATAATTAACCTACTATTTCTATATGTTTAATATATCTTGTTTGGAGCTTTCTTATGTGCGAAATATTCGGTTTTTCAGGAAAACAAAAGAATAAGCTTAACAGCGATTTGCAAATATTTTACTCTCACGCCGAAAAGCATCCCAACGGCTGGGGGCTTGCGCTGTTTGACAACAATAAATCAGATATTTTCCGAGAAACAAAACGCGCCGACCGCAGTGATTACTTAAAAAAACTTCTGTCAAAGCCGGTTTACGCAAAAACAGCGCTGGCGCACATCCGTTTGGCTACAATCGGCAACGTTGAACCGGAAAACTGTCATCCGTTTACTAAAACAGATAAAAACGGAATAATGTGGACGCTTGTTCACAACGGCACCGTTTTTGAAAGTGATAAACTGAGCCGTTACGTTTTCAGTCAAAGCGGAGAAACCGACAGCGAGCGTATACTGCTATATATAATTGACAGGATAAACGAACGCAGCGAAAAATTTAAACGCGTTTTGACCTTTAGAGAACGCTTTAAAATTATAGATGAAATAATCAGGACAAGCTCAGCAAAAAACAAGCTCAACCTGTTAATTTATGACGGAGATATTCTTTACGTACACACAAATTTTCGTAATTCTCTGTATTTCCGCGAGGACGAATACGGAATAACCTTTTCCACCCAAAAGCTTTCCGGAAGCAATTGGAAAAATGTTCCGATGAACGTTTTACTCGGATATTGCAACGGCTCGCATTTGTTTTCGGGAACGCATCACAACAACGAACACTTCTTTGACCCAGACGCGTACAAGCCGCTTTATATGGCTTATTCCGGATTGTAAGGAGAAAAGCTTATGAAAAAAATAGAACAGAAAGCAGCACGGGAAATAACCTGCAGGCAAGGTAACGCGCTTCCGGGCGGCACCTTTGGTCTGGAACGCGAAACACTGCGTGTTACCGCCGAAGGTAATATGGCTCATACACCCCACCCGTTCCGTGACGATAAAAAAATCGTAAAGGATTTTTGCGAAAACCAGGCTGAAATAAACACCGGAGTTCACAACAGCGCCGGAGCGGCATTAAAAGAGCTTGCCGAGCTTTCAAACCGCCTGAGCGCGGAAATTGAAAAACGCGGAGAAGCATTGTGGCTGTACTCAAATCCGCCTCTGCTTAAAAACGCTGACGATATTCCCGTTGCCGTGTACGAAGGCGAGCAGAAGGACAAGTACATCTACCGCCTGTATCTCGCTGAAAAATACGGAAAAAACAAGATGACTTTATCCGGAATCCATGTTAACTACTCGCTTTCGGAGAAAATGTTCAGACTAATCCCCGGCGGTTCAGCTCAAAGCACAGAATTAAATTATAAAAACCAAACCTATCTGAGGTTAGCGCAGGGCTTGCTTGAATACGGATGGATTATAAACCTCCTGCTTTCCGCTTCACCGGTCTGTGACGGTTCATATTTTTCCGCGGAAAGAGCCGGAGAGACAGTCATTACCGATTATGCGTCACTGCGATGCGGAAAGGAAGGCTACTGGAATAATTTTACGCCGATTTTGTTTTATGACAATATTACGGCTTATACCGGAAGCATCCAAAGGTATGTCAACAGCGGCACGTTAAAGGGGGCTTCTGAGCTGTATTATCCTATTCGTCTTAAACCAAAAGGCGCAAACGACCTTCTCAACCTTGTGAAAAACGGCGTTAATCATATCGAATTACGTAATATTGACATTAATCCGTTCTCGGAAACCGGCTTGGACGAACGCGATCTTGAATTCATAGAGCTGCTGATTCTTTGGATTGTTGCAGAGTACCGCGAAAAGCTGACATATAAAGACCAAATCAGAGTAACGGAAAACCTCAAAAACGCCGCGCTGTATGACATTGACAGCGCTGCCGTGTACTCCAAAAACAACAAGCCGGAAAGCGCGCGAACCGCCGGACTTCGCCTGCTTGACGAGCTGAAAGCCTTTTACGGAGATAATCCTGTTTTGAATTACCAATGCCGAAAGCTTTCGGAAAACGGAATCCGCTACGCCGAAAAAATTTGCGAATGCTTTCAGGATAACAGACCGTTAGATTTCATAACCCCAAAATAAATCCTTTACACATTAAAACTCCGCGGTGCTTATAACTGTGCCGCGGAGTTTGTTTTTTGATATACCTTACTGTTACCTGATATCGAGATAATCGGAAAAGCGTGTTATGTTAAAAATTTCCATAACCTTATTATTTACGTTTTTAAGCACAAGCCCGTTTTTGCTTTCCAGCAAATCGCTGGCGTTCAAAATAGCTCTGAGCGCAGCCGAGCTTACATATTCCACGCCTGCCATATCGAGAATAAGCGAATCATTTTTTTCACCGAGCTCATTAATTTTTGTCTCGAATTCGTTCACCGTTACGTGGTCGATTTTGCCCTCGGGCGCAATTACAGGCGTTCCGTTTTCCTCATAAACATTAATTGTCATTGTTTTTTCTCCTTTATATCATTATCTTTCAGCAAATCGCTGAGTATTTGGTTGCCCACTTCATTAAATTCCTCGTTGCGCAGAAACATCTGAATTCCGAGAAGCTGCTGCCTTGTGTAAGAATTCTTCAAATATTCCGAAAAATCAGCAGCGCTGAGCGTCTTTCGTTTTTCCGCGTCCTGCGGATTTATTCCGCGCAAAAGCGAAAAGAATACGCTTGTCCACTTGGCGCAATCGGTTCCAAACTGCTTTTCAAATTCAGCCTGTGCCTGTTTGTCGCCGCCGAGAATTGCGTTATGAGCCTTACTGCGGGCGTAAAAGCCGCTCAAATCCTGTGCTTCATCATAAACACAGCCTTTTTCGGTACGCAAAACACGGTGCGGCTTAACGTCAAAGCCATCCGCTGAAATGTTCAGCTCCAGCACTAAGCCCTCCGCCAGCAGAGGCGTAACGTCGGGACGGAAATGGAAACAAAAATTGCCCTGTCCGTAAAGTAAATACGCGTTTTTGTAGCGCTCCTCCTCGCCGACGGCGTGCGTATGCTGTGAAATAACAACATCCGCGCCGTTGTCCGCCATACGGTGAAACCTCCGGCGCATTTTTTCACTGTTGTAATGAGTGCCCTCGATGCCTCCGTGATATAGAACAATAAGAAAATCACATTGTTTTTTCAGTTCTTTTATCTCGCCGCAAACACGGTACTCGTCATACAGGTTAACACCGGGATAATCATCGCGCGGAGCGTTCTCAAACTGTTCCGCGGTATTATAGAGAACGATTTTTCTGCCGTCCTTCTCAATTTCGGTATAGCATTTGACTGATGAAGAATTATCGCCCCAGCCAAAATAACCTATACCGTTTTCGGAAAGCACTTGGCAGGTGTCAAGATATCCTTGCTTTCCATAGTCCATAGAATGGGTGTTGCCCAAAGAAACGTAATCAATTCCGAGTTTTTTTATCGCCTTGATTGAAGATACGGGAGCCTTTATACTCGGACCGATTTTTTCAACCGGATGCTCGCTGCCGGTAAAGCAGCCCTCAATGTTACACACCCGGTAATCGGCGGAAGCGAACAAATCACACAGCTTTTCGCCGAAAAGCGCCTGAGTGTCTCCCGATTCAAACAATTCATAGTTGCACGGCACCGGCAACAGGTCGCCCGCAATGATAATTTTTAAATCCTTCATATTACCTCCTTTAAGTCAATACCGCATAATTCAGCTTTTGCCTTAATAATCTATTTGTATTGTAAGAACATTTTGACCGTTTTCGTACACATATGTGACGTCGCTCATCAGCTTCTTTACAATAAATATTCCCAAACCGCCGGGCGTGCGTTTTGTAAGCGGCTGAGCAAGGTCGGGCTCCTCAACCTGTAACGGATTAAAGGGCTCGCCGTTATCCTTAAAAACAACAGTCATTCTGCGTTCCCTTGACTTGGTGATGATTTCAAGCTCGCCGCCGTTTTCATAAGCATACGAATCAATGTTGGCAAGGATTTCGGAAGAAGCTATTTTAATCCTGTCTACCGTCGCGCTGTCGCAGCCTGTTTCCGCACAACGTTCGGCGATGTAATTTGTCACGCTATCAAAGGTTTCTTTTGAAAGGAAAAACTTTTTGCTGTCGGGCGGCGTCACCTCAAGCGGTTTCTTAAATGATAAAGACAAAACCGTAACGTCATCGTATTTGGTATTTCCTTTTTCGAACTCATTTACGGCTTTGCGCAGTGACAACACTATTTCTTTTTGGCTGTTATCCCTGTTTGCCGATATAACCTCAAGCAGTCTGTCGTTGCCGAAAAAGCTTTCGTCGGCTGCCTGCGCTTCGGTAACTCCGTCGGTATAAAGCACCAGTTTGTCGCCGGGATTAAGCTTCGTCTTGTTTTCCATATATCTCGCAAGACGTTTTCTTCCGAGAACAAAATTGGGCGGCGCCTCCAAAAACTCGGGGTCTCTGCCGTTGCGGATAATAACAGGATAATTGTGACCTGCGTTTGAGTAAGACAAAACTCCGGTGGTCAGGTCGATACAGCCTAACCAGCAGGTTACAAAAAACTTCTCGGGATTTGACTGCTGCAAATATCTGTTGGTGTGCTCAAAAACCTTGTCGGTAAAGCCAAGCGACTGCATATATACCTTAATCAGCGTTTTGGACAAGGTCATAAACATTGCCGCTGCCATTCCGTGACCTGACACATCTCCGACAACAATAGCCAAATGTGTGTCATCAATCAAAAAATAGTCATAAAAGTCACCGCCGACCTCGGTCGCCATCCTCATATTGGCATACACTCCGTAGAAATCGTTGTCGGGAAAATCTCCGGACAAAATACCTTTTTGAATATTTCTCGCTACATTAAGCTCAGCTTCTGTCGCGAGATTTATATTGAGCAGCTCACCCTGTCTGATTGTGAATCTTCTGCTGTTTGAGGAAAGATATACCGAAAAAATCACCATACTGATAGCCGTAAGTATTATAAAGCTTCGGTTTTGAAGTAATAAAACTACGGTTTCGTCCGAAAAATCAAAAGCCGTTTTTGCTATAGTTAAGAAGCTGTAACTGACCGCGCCGTCGTCATTAAACAGCGGAGGAACAATATTCATACAACTAATATACATCATTAAAACGCATACCAAGCCGGTAAGGGCTGTAAAATACGGCCGGAAATAAAAGCTGTTAATAAACGGCAGCAATATAAACAGCAGGGCGATTAAGTCGGTAAAGCCGCAAAGAAAGAATAGCGACATCATAATAATAATATTGTTGAAATATTTAATCCACGGATAGCTTTTTTTGCGAAACAGCGCGTTAACGATAATACCCGGCAAAAGCACTATGCCTGCTCTCAGACCAAAATAATAGCGTGTATCGTCCCATCTGTTTGACAAAATATAAATTAATATTGCCGATTCAAACGCAACCATAATAAGCATATAGATGAAGTTAATGCGTTGTTCGGCGGAACGCATCAAATCCTTTGTGTAGTTAGACAGTTCAGTATGCTTTTTAAACCTGATTATACGCTCACCCCCAAAATTAATAGCTTACGGCAACGTTAGTCACATTGAACCCCAAAACTCTGTTGTAATTGATTGATGAGCTCAACATTCTTACAAGCTCAAGACCGGTAATACGCTTTCCGCTGTTGTCAATAAAATCGGTCGGGTCAAACTCCGCGCCGTCGTCGCGAATTCGCACGTTAACCTTGTCCGGCATCACACGCACGCACACATCTACGGCACTGTTGCCGTTGGTAACCGAGTAATTGGCAATATTGTGACACAATTCCTCGACAGTAACGCCGATAGCGTTAACGGTGTTTTCCGGAACGTTTTGCCGCTTGCAAAACTCCATTGCTTCCTCGGAAGCCTTGATTGCTTCAGGAATTTCATTCTTAATTGAAAAGTCACAGATTACTCCGTCCTCTTCTTCAATCCCCAGAATATTCTTCTTATTCCGTACTTTTTTGCCGATAACCATCGCAATCAGTGTAATTATAACCGTGACCGCCTTTGAAACCGGGAAGGAAAACCAAAGCCAGTATATATCATAATGAGCAAACCAGAACATCAGCGGAACAATGGTCAGCACGCCGTCAAGCATTACCAGCAGATTAGCGAGTCCGCGCTGTTTTGTCGCCTGAAAAAACGTTCGCATAACATAAATTACCGCGAGTATGGGAATATTGATTGAGAAAATACGGAAGGTCACGGCAAAAATATCCGCTGTTGCCACATCTGTAAGTCCGTACAAAGCGGCGAGCTGAACCGGAAACAGCTCGGAAACAACAAGCACAACCACAGAAAGCGCGACGGTTACAATCATACCGTAGCGAAGCGTAAGCCGCTGGCCGTTGGCGTCTTTCTCTCCGTACAGTGCGCCGAGAATCGGCAGCAGCGTCATTGACGCGCCTTCTACCAAAATAAACGCAAGGCTGTTCAGCGAAAAAGATACCGAGGCAATTTTGCCTCCCATTACACCCGTAAAAGAAAGAATTATAGCGTTGGTGAAGAACAACCGCAGGAAATTGCAGACATAAATCAGCGCCGATGGCAGACCGATGCTAAAAATCTTGCCGAGCATTTTTATTTTCTTAACCGCGGCTCTTGTAAAGTGTACCGTGCGCTCCCCTGCCTTAAAGTATAACAGAGTTAAGGCTGCGCCTGCCAAATAACCGGTAACCGTCGCCCAGCCCGCTCCGGCAACGCCCCAGCCGAAAATTGCCATATAAATATAATCGCAAATCAAATTTATGATATTGGCAGTAATCGGAAGCATTGTGGCAAGCTTGCGCATACCGTCGGTTCTCGCGTAAGCTGCTGTTTGATTTACCACCGCCACAAGCGGCGTAAGCACCCACAGCGGAAGCAGGTAATCCGCAACAAGTCCCGTAAGCTCCTCATTGCCCTGAGCAAGCAGCCGCGCTGTGGGAAGCATTGCGGCTATGCCAACGACGGAAATGAGAACCGTTGACAATACGCCTGCCCAGAACGACAGCGTAAACACGGTGTCGGCGGATTTTTGGTCGCGTTTGCTCTTGTAAATGACTGACAGCGTGTTGCCTCCGAAGGTAAACATCGCAATCGGAATACTGCGCAAAAACACAATCGAGGTCGTAAGATTTATAGCGTACAGCTGTACCGTTCCGAGTATTCTGCCGACCATAATGCCGTCAAGAATACTCGAAAGGTAAGTAGACGCCGTCATTGCCAGGGTCGCAACCAAAAGGCTGCGGTATTTTTTATTAAGAAGTGTACCGTTTCGTTTCATTGCCCATATCCTTCTTATCTGTTAAGATTATCCTTACGGAAGAACAGGAATCCCCTCAAGACATTGATAAAGTCGTTAACATATTTTTCGTTGCTCGCGTTCCAGAAAAAGCCCATCCGCGCGAGAATTTGCGTTGTGTAATGAGAGCTGCACGGCAAAGCCGCAATTTTTTTGCCGTGAGCGGTGTTCATATACGCCGTCATACTGGAAAGTATCGCCGCTTTGTCGGGATCCTTCTGCGCCTCGTTAAGCGCCGCCGCGAATACGTCATACTCCACAAACTCAATGCTGTTGCCGTTTTTGTTCATCTGGCGGATAATGTCGCCCAGCGGCAAGGTATGGTTGTTAACCGCGTTGAACACACAGCAGGCCTGAGGCGTTTTAGCGAGCTTAAGGAAAGCCTCGCAGGAACGGTCAATCGGGCCCATACAAACCTGGTTTTCAATCATCGCGTACGGGAAACAGCCGAGCAGGCTGTAGCTGCGCAGTCTGCCCATAAAGTTGTTAGTAAGGAAGTTAATCTGGAATTCGCCGTCGGATTCACGCGCGGCAAGAGTGCCAACGCGGATAACCTTTGCGTCTAAGCCCTTGGCGGCGGCTTCAAGAACCCTGCGCTCGCCCATAAGCTTTGAGGAGGTGTATTTGTTGTCAAGAGTTTGGCCGAAATACAGCGACTGCTCGTCAAGCTCTTTTCGGCTGAGTTTATTAACGTCGTCCGTTGTGCCGGACACGGAAACTGTCGAGAAGTGAATCAGTCTTGCGCCGGTTTTTTCGCACAGCTTAACGCAGTTTACAGCGCCGCCCACGTTAATGTCCTCGATGTCGGTTCCGTTTGAAAAATGCTTTACATTCGCCGCGCAGTTAAAAACAGTGTTGACCTGCAGGGCTTCAAACGGTTCAAAATATTTGTAATCGGTAACATCTCCGTTAAGAACCTCGACGCGCTCCTCGAATTCCTTTTCAAAATCAGTGCCGAAGTAGTAGAACATTATGTTTTCCAGGCGTTCACGGGCAGTGTCGAATTTGCCCTTGCGAATCATACAGTATGCCTTGCCGCTTTCGTTTTTAAGGAATTCCGCAAGCAGGTGAGCGCCCATATAGCCTGTGGCGCCTGTAATCATCACGTTGCCGAGTTCGCGCAGCGGTTCGGCCTTGAACGCTTCAACGGTGTTTTTGGAAAGCAAATTATTTATTTCTGTGTAATCATATTCTTCAAAATCAAAAAGCTTGCCTGTGTCGTTAACCTCGCCGTCCTTAAAGAGCTCAGCGAGAGCGCGCGGAGTGGTGTATTTAAATACATCGCCGTATGTAATCTCAAAGCCGTTTTCGGACGCGTCAAGCACAACGGAGGTAACGATAAGCGAGGTGCCGCCGATTTCAAAGAAGTCGTCGGTAGCTCCTACCCTGTCTAATTTCAGAGCCTTCTTAAAGGATTCACAGAAGAATTCTTCCGTCGCGTTGGCAGGAGCCGCGTATTCGCCCAGACTTACGGGCACGGGGTCAGGCAGCAGCTTAACGTCGGTTTTGCCGTTGGCGGTCATCGGCATTTCGTTGAGCTGTAAGTAAGCTGTGGGCACCATATAGTGTGTAAGGTGCTTTTTCAGCTCATCGCGCAAAGCGTCTATGTCGATTTCGGCGTCAGCTGTAAAGTAAGCGCAGAGGTTATCCTGACCGTTAAGCTTACGGATAATTACCGTCGCCTTTTTGATGTCCGGCTGAGCGGCAATCAAGCCTTCAATTTCACCAAGCTCAATTCTAAGGCCTCTGAGCTTAACCTGGTTGTCGAGTCTGCCCAAAATATGAACATTTCCGTTTTTGTCCCACTTTGCGTAATCGCCCGAGCGGTACATACGCGCGTTATTATATTCCACAAACGCCGCAGCGGTTTTATCGGGCAGGTTTTTGTAGCCCTTTGCCACACCGGTACCGCCGATATACAGCTCGCCTATTACGCCGTAAGGCGAAGCGTCGCCGAACTTATCAACGATAATTTCGTGATAATTAAGAAGCGGTCTGCCTACTGTAACATAACCGGCGTTTGTCAAATCAGCCGCGTTGCAGGACACCGTAATCTCGGTGGGACCGTAGGTGTTTACAATTTTGATGTTGCCGGAGCACTTTTTAATCTCATCTCTAAGCGCGATAGGATAACCTTCGCCGCCCGACATAACCAGCCTGCATTTGGAAAGCGCGTTTTTGAAAGGCTCATAATCCAAATACTGCTGCAGGCGCGAGGGCGTAGCGTTAATGCAGTCAACATTATACTTATCCATAAGCTCAGCCAGCGCGCGCGGATCGTTCATCTCGTCTTCCGCCGCGAACACAAGGGTTTTGCCGTTGCAGAACGCCGCTGTATGCTCCTTAAATGACATATCAAACGAAACCGTGGTAACCGAAAGATATGTTGTTACATTATTTTTCAAATAATAAATATGTGAATTGGCAGGATGAGGCGTCAGATAGTTACAAATTCCCTTGTGGCGCAGCATAACACCCTTGGGCTTGCCGGTTGAACCTGACGTATAAATCATATAGCTGAGTTCACGGTCGCTTATTGCCACACCGGGATTTTCAGTATTGCCGTCTTCGAGAATTTCCGCAACGTCAATCGCCTTGTCCGCGGGATAATCGGGAAGCTTGTCTTTGGTTGTAATGATAAATGACGCTTCGCTGTCGTCAATAATATGGTTAATTCTGTCCGCGGGATACTGCGGGTCGCAGGGTATAAACGCCGCGCCTGCCTTGTTAACACCGAACATACAGGCAAAGAAACAGCTTTCTCTCGGCAGCAAAAGCGCAACGCTGTCCCCCGTTTTTATTCCTCTTTCGATAAGATTATGAGCGACAATATTGGCTTTTTCGTTAAGCTCGCGGTAAGTAAGAGTAGCGTCCTTAGCTATCAGCGCGGTCTTTTCGGCATTTTCGGCAGCGCTGCGCTCAAACATTTTATGCAGAAGTGTTTCGCTAAGCTCCGCCTCGGCTTCCGTCTTAAAGGCGTCAAGAACCTTTTTCTGCGCTTCGGGAAGCGCCAAGGCTTCGCGAACGGTATTCGCGTTTCCTCCGAGGAGACTGATAGTATGCTGAAGCTGACCGGTGAAATTCTCAATTACAGCGTCCTCAAACAGCTCTGAGGAATACTGAATCATAAAGTGAAGTCCTTTTTCACCCTTACGGATGACAATGCCGATGTCGCGGCTCATTTTCTGCAAGGGCGAATACAGCTCTACACTGAGTCCGTCCCTGCTGTAAGCAGGCGGATTCCACATAAAGTTTACGCTTACGTCAAAAATCGGGTTACGGCTTTCGTCGCGCTGTTTTACAAATTCACCCACAACATCCTCAAACGGCAGGTACGCGCCGTAGGTTGCGTTGCGCACGGCGGAGCTTACGGACTGCAAATAGTCAGTGAGCGTCAGGGTACGCGCCGGCTTTACGCGCACGGGAGCTGTGTTAACAAACATACCGATAACATTTTCCGCGTCCGCGGGGCGCATATTGGTGGGTATGCCGAGAACAACATCCTCTGAAGCCGTATATTTGCCCAATACCATGGAAACCGCCGAGAAAATCAGCTCAAATTCAGTTACGCTGAAACGTCGCGCGGTGTTGTCAATTGATTTTAGCTGTTCGTTAGTGTAATCAAAGGTAATTTCCCTGTCGGAAAGCGGATGCACCTTCGGACGCTTACCTTTAACAGGCATTTCATTTACCGGCACTCCGTCAGCAAAAAGCTCGCGGTAAAACGCCATTCCTTTTTCATACTTTTCGTTTAAGCTGTCGTCATACAAATCCGACAAATCAATTTCCCGCGGGGATACCTCTTTGCCGTTCAGTCCGTCAATAAGCTCACTGACAAACGTCTTTGCCGAACCGCCGTCAAAGGCAATGTGATGAATCGCCAAATGCAGAATAACACTTCCGTCGGCAACGGTGTACAACACCGGACGAACCGGAATAGCCGCGTTAAGATTAAACGGTTCCGCGTAGTTATCTATAATTTTAATAACTTCCTCACGCGAAGCGGCGGTTTTGCACACAATTTCCGGTAGCTTATCTGTTAAAATACGCACCGGCAAACCGTTTTCCTCACCGTAATAGGAGGTAAACGCTTCATGTGCCTTAAATACAGATGTAAGTGATTTTTTTATTGTATCAATATCGGAGCCGTTAATTACAGCGGCGATATTCAGGTTGTATACAGTTGAATTTTCATTGAGCTTTTGTTCCAAATACATTCCGCGTTCGGATGGTGTAAGAGGATAAACCCTAACCTTTTCCGTCCTCTTTACGCGGCTTCTTTTGCCTGCCTTTTTAATCAGCAGACGTTCAATCATACGCGGAGTTTTTCCTGTGAAAATATCGGAGGTGGAAATTTTGTAAACGCCGCATTTTTCCGAAACCATCGCGCATTTTATCGAATCGCCGCCGAGCGCGAAGAAATCGTCGTCTACGCCTACGTTTTCTACGCCGAGAACATCCTCAAAAGCCGAGCAAAGCACCTTTTGCATATCGGTTTCGGGAGCTATATATTCGTTCTTGAAGCTGCCTGCCTCGGGAGCGGCAAGCGCGCTTCTGTCAAGCTTTCCGTTTTGGTTCACCGGAAGCTTGTCAAGCTTTACGAAGAATGCCGGAATCATATACGGCGGAAGCTTTTGCGCTATCGCTTCTTTCAAATCGTCGGGTTCAACCGGCGAGTCCTCCACATAATAAGCTACAAGATAAACCTGACCGTAATTGTTTTTAAAGTCCTTAATAGCAGCGTCGTGAATACCCTCCGTCTGTTTTATAATCGTCTCAATTTCACCGGGCTCAACACGCTGACCGTTTATCTTTACCATCCAGTCCTTGCGGTTCAGATAAATAATATTTCCGTCATCGCCTTTTTTTACGATGTCTCCTGTTTTAAGCAGCTTTTGAAAGCCGTCCTGACGTGCAAAGGGATTGTCAACAAAGGTTTTTGCTGTTTGTTCGGGAAGTCCTACATAGCCGTCCGCGAATATTCCGGCAAGGCAAAGCTCGCCTTCGTCGGCTTCTTTCCCGTTTTCATCAAGAATATGCGCGCAAATATTACCGATAGGCTTGCCGATCGGTGTGTTTTCATAAGGCTTGTCTATTTTAAACGCAAGCGCCGCCGAAGCTGACTCGGTCTGACCGTAATAGACAATCAGGTCAAATTCCTTGCTGTATGTATCGGATACGCGTTCGCTGCCCGTTGCCACGGTTTTAAGGCTGTTGCCCTTTTGCTTGAACACCTTTAGCATTTTGGGGCTGATAAAGGTACGGTTAATTTGATGCTCCTCAATAAAATCCGCAAGCAAAACAGGATCGCGCATAGCTTCAAACGGCATTAAATAAGACGTTATCCCCGCGCACAGCGGCGCGAAAACGCCCTGTACGGAAGCGACAAAGGTGAACGGAGCGCCCAAAGCCGCGCGTGAACCCTTTGGTGAATTCGCGTACTCATTGTAACGGTTAACGGAATCCGTGATACTTGCGTGCGAGTGCAGCACGCCCTTGGGCTTTCCCGTGGAACCGGATGTGTAAATCAGCAGCGAGGGATCCGTCGGTTCGGGAGTCACAATCTCGCTAAGCGGAGCTTCATTTTCGATTCCGCGTAAAAATTTCGCGTTAATCACCGCTTTTGCTCCGCAGTTGTCGCGGATAAATTCCAATCTCTCCTCAGGATATGACGGAGACAGCGGTGCAAATGCCGCGCCGACCATCCAAACCGCGTACATTGCGGCAATATATTCCTTGTTACGCGGCAGTTCAATGGTAACAAAGTCACGTTTTTTTATTCCTAAGCCTTTAAGCTTAGCGGCAATTTTGCGCGCGTAAGCATCAAGTGCGCAATAGGTATAATAATTTTTATCACCCGAATCCACAATAACCGTAAAATCCGGCTGCTCTTTTACATTTTGCATAATTTGTCCGATAATGCTGTTCATAATAAGCTTCTCCTCTGTTTTGCTGTTCTATTTCTTATTATAATACAC
>ONLA01000016.1 GCA_900318495.1 uncultured Eubacteriales bacterium | reverse complement strand
AGAACCTCTTCTTGGCACTTTGCTTCCCTCCTTCACAATAATTGAGATATCATAGGTACTCGAAAGCGACAAACTCCCGTATGCCAACAAGAACCTCTATAATATATAGTATAGTTCCTGCCGCATAGCAGAACTTAATAATTTAAGTCAAGAGAGCTTTGTCAATTCCTTATTTCTTCTTAGGACGCTTTGCGCCGTATTTTGAACGGCTCTGCATACGACCGTTAACACCCTGTGCGTCGAGTGTACCGCGAACGATATGGTAACGCACACCGGGGAGATCCTTAACACGTCCGCCGCGGATAAGAACAACGCTGTGCTCCTGAAGGTTGTGGCCGACGCCGGGGATGTAGGAACTGACTTCAATACCGTTAGAAAGTCTTACTCTGGCAATCTTTCTGAGCGCTGAGTTAGGCTTTTTGGGGGTAGCTGTCTTTACTGCAGTACAAACACCTCTTTTTTGCGGGGAGTTCTGATTGATAGCAACTCTTTTCTTAGAGTTCCAGCCCTTCAAAAGTGCAGGCGCCTTTGCTTTCTTCTCAGAAACCTCTCTGCCCTTGCGTACCAACTGGTTAAATGTAGGCATATTTTTCCTCCTTTCCTGATTAATCGGAATTGATAAAGTTGTAAAGCGGCTTTGCCTGCCCCCGTACCTTAAAAAGGGCGCACTTACAGCCTGCTCCACGATTATTCATTATACCTCAACCCTCCCCCGTTTGTCAAGTACTTTATTTCAGGATTTCAGGATTTTCACTGCGCCTGTTTTCGCCGGAAACACAAAAGGCAGACGAAACTAAAAGCTCCGTCTGCCGGGTTTATTTAAGGCAATACCGCATAATTCAGGTGTGCGGATTGTCAAGGTAAGGCTGACGCCTTGCCGAGATTTTTTGGGCAAGCTGACGGAATAATATTCAAGCAAGCCGTGCGCATTGAATTGTGCGGTGTTGCCTTTATGTTTTTGCTCGGGTTAAAACCGTCGGTTAAATATACCGTTATTGCTTATTGACTTGTAAGCTTATTGACGTGTAGTACATAGGTTTGTTTGTTTAAGACAAACGTGTAAGCTCCGGCTTCTTTCACGACTAAGGTAAGAGGAGCTAAGTTGGTTGGCTTGATTTCCTTTGAACCGCTTTCATTGATAATATAGTCTCCGCAGGAAAGGCCTTTATAACTCTTAATTTTAAAGGTGTATACTCCGGGCTCAAGATTGACTGTAGCGTGCGCGAGTGTTTTGGTGTTGTTGGGATCATACAGATTAAAATATGGGAGTTCCTCTCCGTTTTTGGTTTTTGACAATCCATTCATGACAACAGTAATGTCTCTACTGTAAGTAATCGTTTCGTTGTAACTACGTGTAAAACTACGTATATTTATTTTGTTAGTGTCCGCGTCAAAAACAATAGAATTAATATATATTTCACGGGTACCCCTCGTGGTATCAACCTTAAATCCACTTGACTCTGTCCATTCCGAGCTTACGGTATATGAACCCCAGTCGGATACATCATTTTTGCTTTCAAAACCAAGGATTTCTCCGTTTTTACATACCTTAAACTCGCTTTCATTCGGATCGAAATTATGCAACTCAGTCATGTAACCGACATAGGAGTTTGTTCCGCTTACCTTTTTTAATACAGTGTGGAGCTTGCCTGTAAGATATACCTCGGGCATATCTCCTACTCTTTTTACGCTTAATACATTTGTAGACTCGTTAAAGGTAAAGCGGTAAACACCGCCGGAAGCCTCCAGCGTCATGTCGCTTTTATATTTTGAGTTAAGAGTTAAGCCGCCGGGGGTTTGGTCGTAGAATGTTTTGCTGTAGCCCATCATATTATCCGGGTTTTCGGCATTAAAAAAGTAACCTTTTTTCAGTTTAAACTTGTAAGTACCGGCGTTCAGCGCGATTTCGGCGGTCTGCGTGTTTGTTTTTGACCGTTCAAAGCGCAGAGTAAAATCGTCTGAAATAATCATGTTATCTCCGAAAGGCGTATCGGTATTTGCGTCATAAAACATCTCGCTTAAAGCATCATAGCTTTCTATTTTATTCCAATCGCTTTTGCTTCCTTCATAATAAATCGTTTTGAAGGATGACACAGAAGAACCACATATAATTTTCACGGTTTTCGGCACGTAACCATAAAAAACTTTCGCCCCGTAAAATGAACTGATTCCTATCGATGCCAAGCTTTTTCCCAAATAAACACTGTTTGCCATTATCTCTCTAAAAGAATTTGCGGCAATAGCTGTTACACTGTCCGGAAGAATTAATCTGTTTATATATTTACATCCCTGAAAAGCATATTCGCCTATGCGTTTAACAATATATCCGTCTAATACGCGTGGAATAACAAAATCGGAATAGTTGAAATTCTTCGTGCCTGTGTACTTTGTAATCGTGGCGAATGTTTTACTGCCCTCTTTGAATGTAGAGTACTGATAGTCTCCGCTTACAGCACCTACCGATTCATCGCCGCCGGCAGTTGCCGCGTTGACAGATATTCCGGAAAACGATATTACCGACGCTAACAGGCACAGCGTAAGAATCAGCGACAACGGCTTGTTAATTGTTTTCTTCATATTTTAACATCTCCTTTAATTGTTTTCTTCCAAAGCAGCTACACGGCTGTCAAGGGAAGCTAAAATGTTTTGTATATCCGTCATTCCTTTTATTATTTCGCCTGAGTCATAAAAATCCGCAGGCTTTCCGGTGAACTGTATCTGACATCGGAATCTCCCCTTTTACTAAATACAAATATCACTGCCATTGTGTTTTAGAATACTATTTATTTGGCTTGTTGTTATTTATTGTTATAATTGTACAATGAATATAAGCAATTGTCAATATTTAACTGTAAAAAAATGGAAATTTACCGGCGCGTTATCGTAGTTCACGTTAAAAGGCAGACGAAACTAAAAGCTCCGTCTGCCTTACAGCTCTTGTTATTTTCCGGCATTACTCAGCCGCGCCTTTATTATTTCGACTTCAAAATAACCGAAGAATGCGCGGGCAAAGTGAGCTTGCCGTCCTTTAGCTCGATATGTCCGTACTTGTTATCGCCCAAAAGGTCGGCGCGCACAGCCGCATCCTTAATCATATCGTCGGTGATTTCAAGCTCGGCGCTGTCCTCGGCGCTGAAATTGTGAATTACAAGAAGCTTTGAGTCCTTGTACTCAATATAGTAAGCGCCGATTGACTGGTCGTCAAACTTTTCCTGCTTGGTGATTTTGCCGCGCGCGATTTCGGGATTTTGCAGCTTAACGTTAATGATTCTGCGGTAATGGTTGAGCAGGGAATTTTCGTCCTTTAGCTGCTGCTTAACGCCGCCGGCTTCGGGCACTGTTTCGTCGCCGCCAAAGCCCGGAACGTCAATATCCTGAAGCTTGTCCTTGTCGAAAATCATCGGAAGTCTGAAATTGGCGTCTCCCTCGCTGCTTGGAGCGGTCATTCCGATTTCCTCGCCGTAGTAGGTGTAGGAGTTGCCGGGAGCAAGCATATACACGTTCGCGGCGAATTTTTCGGTGTCAAGTCCCTTGCTTTCGAGCGAATTGGCAATTCTGACCTGGTCGTGGTTTGAAAGGAACATCGCGTTGATGAAATTCTTGCTCGCCTTGCCCATTTTTTCATCATACGCCTTTAGCTTTTTGGCAAAGCTTGTGCCGTTTTGATTGTTAATCGCCTCAACAATCTGACCGGTGCTTGTCGCGAACTTGAACGCGAAAAGACTGTCGATATCGCTGCCGTAAAATTCCTTGATTTCGGAATCCTCCGACCAGTCCTCGCCTACGATATAAACGTCCTTTTTAATTTCGCGGCAGGTGTCGCAGAACCATTTAAGGAACTTAACGCCGTCGGTGTCCTTGTTGTTGTAATACTTTACGGCGTCAAGGCGGAAGCCGTCAACGCCCTTGTCAAGCCAAAACTTGGCAATCTTCTTAAACTCGGTCTTGGTTTTTTCGCTGTTAAGGTTCCATTCGGGCATATCAAGCGAAAAGTTAGCCTCGCAAACGTAATCGCCGCCCATTTGAACAACCTGAACGTCGCTGCCGAAGTAATCCTTTTTGTGAACCTCAAAATACTCGGCGTCGCCGTCAAGCTTGCCCTCGCTGACTTCCTTTTGAGCGTTGAGGAACAGCGGATTCTGTGAGGAAATGTGATTGAGAACAAGATCCATAATAACCTTAATTCCCCTGTCGTGACATTCCTTGAGCAGCTTTTCATAATCCTCAAGCGTGCCGAAGCTCTTGTCAATGTCGTAGTAATTATCAACATCATATTTATGGTATGACCTTGAAGGCATCACCGGAGTCAGCCAAATCGCGTCGGCGCCAAGGTCGTCTCCCTTTTCGGGATCGCCGTCGTTGATGTAATCAAGCTGTGAAATAATGCCCTTGATGTCGCCGGTTCCGTCGTTGTCGGAATCGCAGAACGAATTGACAAAAATTTGATAAACGTTTCTGTAGTTGTCGGTTGACGCGACAGCCTTTACACCCTCGACGGGGTCGGGCGCGTTATTCTTGCTTTCAGCCTTCGACGATGAACCGTCCGAAGAACCGCCGCCCGATGCTGAGCTTTGATTGCCGCCGCAGCCCGCGAAAACGCAGCTTCCGGCAAGCATTGCGCAAAGTAAAACTGAAATAATTTTTTTCATACAATAACCCTTTTCATAGCAGTGCCGTCCGGCACCTTCGTCCGCCATTCACCACCCGGAAACCGGACACCGAAAAGCGGAGTGTGTTTTCCTGTAAAGTGTTTTCCTATAAATAATACAGGGCGGCAGCCTGTGACTGCCGCCCTAAAGAGCATTTGAATTGTTAGGTTAAGCGTATTAACCCTTAACGCCGCCGGCGGTAACGCCTTCAACGTAGTACTTCTGCATCTTGAGGAACAGAATTGTAATCGGAACGGCAACGCAAACCGAACCGGCAAGATACTGCTTGTAATATGCCTGGATAAATTCGGGAGTGGTCATTGCCTGAAGACCGATAGCAACAGTGTAGTTTGCTCTGTCGTCACCCATGATAATCTTAGCCAAGATAAAGTCGCACCACGGGCCGATGAATGAAGTAAGTACTGTGTAAACAACGATAGGCTTTGACATCGGGAGAATAATCTTCCAGAAAATCTGGTTTTTATTCGCGCCGTCAATTGTAGCCGCTTCGTCAAGAGCTCTCGGGATTGTATCGAAGAAGCCCTTCGAAATCTGGAAGCCCAAGCCCGCGCCGCAGCTGTAGCAGATTACAAGCGCAACAAGCGTTCTTGTAAGGTGCATAGCGTCGAGAAGGTAATACATAGCGATCATGGTCATAAATCCGGGGAACATACCGAGGATCATACCAACGTTCATAAGTTTTTTACGGGCGCCGAATCTGAGACGGCTGAGTGTGTAAGAAACCGCAAGAACAGAAATTGTAGAGATGATGCAGCTGAAAATAGCTACAACCAGAGTGTTAAGGAACCATCTGGGGAAGTTGATGGAAGCGTCGCCGCCTGCGCCCATGAACAGCTTGATATAGTTGTCAAAGGTGAATTCATGAGGAATCAGGTAGTTAACTGTAACATAACCCTCTCCGCGGAAGGAGTGAAGAAGAAGATATGCGAACGGCGAAACCCAGATTATACACATTACCGCAAGGATAATGTAGATTAAAGTATTGGAAATAATTCTTCTTGCTTTATAACTTTTTATCATGAGAACGCCTCCTCATCCTTCATTGACTTAGAGTTGTTGTAAACAATCAATGACAAAGTAGCGCAGATGATAAATACAAGAATACCGATTGCCGAAGCAAGACCGTAGTCTTGTTCATTACCCATCGACAGGTTATACAGCCAGGTTACAAGGATATCCGTTTTACCTGCGCCGAAGTATTCGGTGGTGGTAGGTCCGCCGCCCGACAACAGGAAGATTACGTTAAAGTTGTTGATGTTACCAACAAACTGTGTAATCAGCTGAGGTGTTGTAACGAAAATCATGTAAGGAAGTGTAATTGCCGTAAATGTCTTTACAGGTGAAGCACCGTCGATACGCGCCGATTCGTAAAGATCCTCCGGAATGTTCATAAGAATACCGGACATTGAAAGGATTGTGTAAGGAATACCAACCCAGCAGTTAACAACCATAACCGTGATACGCGCGGTCCAAACGTTGTCCGTCAGGAACTTGATTCCCATACTTTGACCGCCGTTAAACAGCTGGCCGAGAAGTATGTTTACAGCGCCGTTTTCCTGGAGCATCTGGTTCATAAGAAGAAGTGATACGAACTGGGGAACAGCGATTGTGATAACGAAAAGTGTTCTCCAAAGGCTCTTAAGCTTGATGCCCTTTTTGTTAATCATAAGAGCAACAACCATACCTAAGATGTAGTTTGAGAAGGTTGCGACAACCGCCCAAAGCAGGGTCCAGCCGGCGATGCCGATAAATGTCGTGGCCTTCTTGTTGCTGTTGATAACGTCAAACAGCTGGCCGAAGTTTTGCAGTCCGACCCAGTTAAACAGAGTAAAGTGTTCTTTACTGTAGTTTGTAAACGCGATAAGAATCATAAATATCAACGGAAGAATGTTGAAGATTCCAATCATAAGAACCGGGAACGAAAGCAGGGTGATGTGATACTTGCCGTCGAGGAACTCCTGAGCGTCCTGCTTAAGAGTAGTCGGTTTTTGACCGTTTTGCTTCATAACCTGATGACGGTAAGCGTCCTTGATATTGGCTATGTAAACAACGAATACTATAGCGGTAATAACAATGGTGAGCGTCGAGTAAAGCAAAATCTTCATTGACTCGTCGCCGGGGTGATTCACAGGGAAGCCCATTTCGTCATAAGTGACGTATGTTTTGCGGGTACCGAGTGTGAAGAAATCCTTAAACCAGCCCCAGCCGAAGAAAATCATATAAAGTGCGTAAAGCACTTCAACAAGGAAGAATAAGATACCTTTGTACGTTTTGCCTTTGTGTAGGTCGCCCACGCCAAAGATCAAATACGAAAGTTTAGTTGCCCAGTCACCTTTTACAAAGGTTGTTCCGTAGTTTTTAAAGCCTTTGCCTATACCAAAAATAAATTTTTTAATTCCTCTGCCGCAGGCTTTGAAAAACCTGCCTATAGCGGAAGGAATGTTTTTAAAGAACTTCTTAAAGTTATAAGCAAATCTCTGAAACGGATTGAGCATTTTATATTCAACGAATGTCATATAAGCTCTCCTTTAAAAAGTCTGAATCTCTCTTATTATAAGTACACCAAACTAATAATGCTTTTTAACTTACGTTTTCTTCACTTATAATAAAAAACATTATTCGTTTGGTGTAAAGAAAACGTAAAGTGTTTTGCGCGGAGAGCTTTTGAAAGCTCTCCGCAGCAATTAAATTCAATCAGTAAAGCTTCAATTAGCCTTCGTCTCTTACGTCAGCGATTGTTGTCTGAAGAAGCTTCTTGGTTGCAGCCTTATCGTCGGGCTTCCAGCCGTCTTTCATCATTTCGTTTCCGAGTGTACCCATTGCCTGCCAGAATGTGCCCTGGATGTTTACCTGAGCTACAGCGTTCTTTGACTGAGCAGCGATAGCCTGAAGTGTTACGTCGTTCTTAACAAAGTCTGTTTCCTGAACCTTTGTGTTTGACGGACCCCAGCCGATCTTCTCAGCTCTCTGCTGCTGGCACTCTTCGCTTGAAAGGTAGTAAGCGAGGATGTGAGCGGTTCTCGGGAACTTAGTCTTGGCGTTAACGCCGAGATACTTGTAACCGAACATTGAGATAAGCTGCTTGTCTTTGCCGTTTACGTTAATTGTGGGAAGCTTGGTTGCGCCGAAGTTGTCGCCGAGAGCTTCCTTGTCTGCTACAGAGTTCCATGAACCGTCTACGCCTGCGCCGAGTGTTCCGTTCTTAAAGCCGGAAGCAATCTGTGCGGGATCCTGTGACTTCCATGTGCCCTTGTACTCCTTCATAAGCTTAGCAAAAGCCATGAGTGTATCAACAGCCTCATTTTCGTCATATTCCTTGAACTTCTGAGTTTCGCCGTCATCCTCGAAGCCGTCGATAACAGCGCCGCCTGTGAACGCGAAGGTACAGCTGTAGAAGCCGTTGCCGCAGTCCATAACAAACTCTTTCTTAGCGTCCTTACAAGCTTTGAGGATGCCTTCCAAAGTCTTTGCGGTATCGTCGGAAACAACCTTCTTGTCGTAAACAAGGTAGTAGCCGTTGTCGTTTGTTTCGGGATAAGCGTAAAGAACTTCTTCTTTAGTCTTGGAATCCTTAAGTGTAGCAGCCTTAACGGTGCCTTCGGCATTTACTGCGGATATGTCTTCAACAAACGCCTTTGAAACCGGTGAAAGACACTTAGCCGCGTCAAGCTTATTGAGCTGGTCGCTCGGGAAGCTGAATACGTCAGCAGCCTTGTTCGGGTCGTTTACGAGCTGTGTAGCAGCGTCGTTTTCGCCCTGAGCAACAACTTCAATGTTTTTAAACTTGATGTTGGGGTACATTTTCTTAAAGGTTTCAATCTGCTCTTTAGCAAGAGAAACACCCTTATCGGGAGCCCAAACCTTAAGCGAAATATTTGTTTCGTCACCGAACATTGCCTCGTCAACCTTGCCGCCGCTTGCCTTGGCGGAGCTGCCGCCCGAGCTGTTAGAGCTGCCGCTTGATGAAGCGTTACCTGAGCCGCCGCAGCCCGCGAAAGCTGTTGCGGTCATCATGCCTGCCAATAAAATGGCGAGAACTTTTTTCATTGGAATATCCCTCTTTCAAAAAAATTTTAATCTCTATGGAGCAAATTGCACAAATGCGCTAATGTTCCACTACATAAATAATATCAAAAACACGCGCGAATTTCAACCACTTTTGTACTTTTTTCATAAAACGCTAAATTGGAGTTAAATTTTTGTACAATATAACGTTAAAAAAATGAATTTTCAGCATTATCAACAAACTCTACTTCTGATATTTAGGTAATTTAACGAACCAAGTCTTGTGCATATTGCTTAACCGACTGCTGAATTATTAAGATAAAAGTACAATTTTGCGTCTTCTATTTCTTTGAAATCAATTAGTTAAAAAAATTTTTTATATTTTTTTGGTTAATTTTCACTAATACCGCATAAACGGCGTTATCCGGCGGTTTAATAAATATTTTTATTGTAAACTTTTAATTTTATTGCTATAATAATATTATATTAATATCAGCCAAAAATATTATCAGGAGATTTTACCATGAAGCTAAGTCAAATTATTTCAAAATTAAACATTCTTACCGCGCCGCTTTGCGACCCCGAAATTTCGGATATAATCTACGATTCGCGCAAGGTCACGCCCGGCACGGCTTTTGTAGCTTTAAAAGGCTATGCCGCCGACGGTCACAGGTTTGCCGAATCCGCGGTTGAAAAGGGAGCGTCGGCTCTTGTAATCAGCGACAGCCTTGATTTTGAGGTTCCCGGAAACGTCGCGGTTGTTAAGGTTGACGACACGCGGCTTGCGCTGGCGCTTATGAGCGCGGAATTTTTCGGCAACCCCGCCCGCAAACTGAAAACCGTCGCCGTTACCGGCACCAAGGGCAAAACCACCACCGCCGCGATGACAGCCGAAATTTTTGAGCAGGCGGGAATTAAAACAGGCACAATCGGAACTCTCGGAATCGTCTACGGCGGCAAAACATACAAAACCGACAACACCACGCCCGAAAGCTACGAAATTCAAAAGGCGATGCGCGATATGATAAACGCCGGCTGCGGCGCTATGGTTATCGAGGCTTCGTCAATCGGGCTTAAGCACAGCCGCCTTGCCGGAACTGTTTTTGACGTTGGAATATTCACTAACTTTTCAAACGACCATATCGGCGGCGTTGAGCACAGGGATATGGAGGAATACCTCTACTGCAAAAGCCTGCTGTTCCGTCAGGTAAAGCACGCCGCGGCAAACATTGACGACCCGAAATGGCAGGAGGTAACAAAGGATTTTGACGGCAGGGTTAAAACCTTCGGCTTTTCGCCCGACGCTGATTTAACAGCCAAAAACGACAGGCTTTTGTCGGAAAACGGCTTCATCGGAGTTCATTTTGAAACCGAGGGCAGCAAAACACTCAGCCTGGACGTAGGCGTTCCGGGAAAATTCAACGCCTATAACGCGCTTGCCGCAATCAGCGCGGTGTCGTACTTCGGCGTTCCCGACAAGGCGATTATCGACGGGCTCCGCGCCGCGCGCGTCAAGGGCAGAGTCGAGCCGGTCAGGGTGCCGGGCAATTACAGCCTGCTTATCGACTACGCCCACAACGCGCTTTCAATGGAAAACGTGCTCACCACCCTGCGCCGGTACAAGCCGCACCGCCTTATAACAATGTTCGGAGCGGGCGGAAACCGCCCCAAGGTGCGCCGCTACGAAATGGGCGAAACCTCGGGCAGGCTCAGCGACCTGTCGGTTATCACCGAGGACAACTCGCGCTTTGAGGACGTTATGGATATTATCGAAGATATAAAAACCGGAATTGACAAAACCGGCGGAAAGTATGTTGTTGTGCCCAAACGGAAGGACGCGATACGCTATTGTATGCAAAACGCGCAGGACGGCGACATCATTGTTCTCGCAGGCAAAGGCCACGAGGATTACCAGGAAATCAAAGGCGTTAAATACCATATGGACGAACGCGAGCTGATTGCCGAGATAATCGAAGAAATGAAATAATCAGACAAAAAGCTTGCCCTTGAGCAAGCTTTTTTGTTCCCTGCGGTATTGCCTTAATACTATTCTTAGATAATAGTATTATTACATTTTATGCACATTAAGCAGTATGCTTTTTATTTCGTACAGTCTTTGCGACAAATCCACATAATACTTATGCGGATTTTCAAAACGCTTTACCTCGTCCCACAGCAAATCCACCTGATTCGCGCAGTAAGCCGCTATTTCGTCGATTGACGGACTTTGATAAATACATTCGCCGCCGCGGAACACCGGAACAAGCAGCTCACGCGCGGTAAAGTCGTAAAGCTCCTTGGTTTTCCATGTTGCGTTAGGGTCGAAAATCAAGTGATTTTTGCTGTCGTCAACAACCTCGTCATAAACACAAAGCTCGTCGGCAAGCGCCTTTCCGCTTTCGTTGTCGTAATATCGGTAAACCTTTTTAAAGTGCGGATTCGTAATCTTGGCGGTGTTTTCGCTGACCTTGATTTTCGGCTCGATATCGCCTGCGGAGTTTTCGACGGCAACCAGCTTGTAAACGCCGTCGAACACAGGCGAGCTCTGTGAGGTAATCAGCCTTTCACCCACGCCGAAGGTGTCAACCTGAGCGCCCTGCATCATCAAATCCCGGATAAGCTTTTCGTCGAGCGCGTTTGACGCGGTGATTTTACATTCCGTAAGTCCGGCGTCATCGAGCATTTTTCTCGCCTTTTTTGACAGGTACGAAATATCGCCCGAATCAAGACGGATGGCGCATTCGGTCTTGCCCATAGGCAGTAAAACATCCTTAAACACCTTTATCGCGTTCGGGATTCCGCTTTTCAGTGTGTTGTAAGTGTCAACCAAAAGCGTAGGATTGTCGGGATAAAGCTCAACAAACGCCTTAAAAGCCTCGTACTCGCTGTCGAACATCTGAATCCATGAGTGAGCCATCGTTCCGCTTGCCGGCACGCCGAACAGCTCGTCTGTCAGCGTGCACGCCGTGCCCTTGCAGCCGCCGATAAACGCCGCTCTCGCGCCGTAAACCGCTCCGCTTGCCCCCTGAGCGCGCCGTGAGCCGAACTCAACAACAGCCCTGCCCTGTGCCGCGCGCACAATGCGGTTTGCCTTGGTCGCGATTAAGCTTTGATGATTGAGGCTAAGCAGCACAAAGGTTTCAATAAGCTGCGCCTGAATTGCCGGAGCCTTTACGGTGAGCACAGGCTCGTACGGAAAAACCGGAGTGCCCTCGGGTACGGCGTAAATATCGCCGGAAAACTTAAAGCTTTTTAAATAATCAAGGAACGCTTCGTCAAATATTCCCTTTGAACGCAGGTAATCCAAATCCTCCGCGTCAAAATGCAAATCCTTAATGTATTCAATAACCTGTTCAAGACCTGCCGCAATGGCAAATCCGCCGTTGTCAGGCAGCTTGCGGAAGAACACGTCGAAATACACGTTTCTTTCGTGCATACCGTTTTTTAAATAGCCGTTAGCCATGCTGAACTCGTAAAAGTCGCAGAGCATACTCAGGTTTTCCTTTTTCACCTTCATCATTCCTTAAATAAAATTAGGCGGTATTGCCTTACAGTTATAAAATTTTGCATTCGCCCGGCGGCGGTTGAATCACGCCCACGGATCCTCCTGCACGGGAATACGTATGTCCGCAAGCAGCATTTGATCCCACAAAAACCACTGTCCGGTGCTCGGCTTCAGCCTTAGCTGAATTTGGCGCGGATTGTCCGCGCCCGAGGACTCCAGCCACAGTGTCAGGTAATTTTCCTGCGGACGCGAATATTGGTTTTCATACACCGTCACGCTGTAAGGCGTTCGCGGAGTGTAGTTATTTTCGGGCGAGGAGCCTGAAAAATACGACATCGGCTTATACGCCTTGCCTGTCAGCCTGTCGCGTAAAAACTGAATTTCAAACTGCGTCAAAGCCCTCGGACCGCGCAGGAAATTAAGCATTTCCACGCAGTCGTCCCTGCTTTCGCAGTAACGGCAAAGCGCCGCGACAGTCAGCGCCGCAACTTCAAACGGGTCGGTCAGCGATGACTGCGGCAAAGCCTTTAGCTCCGCAAGGTTTTGCGGAAGGCTTGACAACACAACTGTTTTTTGATTGGTACTGTTCATAATAAGCCTCAGTTTTCATTCATTCGTTTTGTAAGCTCACGCAGGGTGATTTCATAGCCTGCTTTTTCATAGTTAAGATGCGCGGTTTCGGGTTCTCTGCCCAGAACAAGCTTTGCGGCATATTCGAGAAAATGCGGATTTTTTATAAGAGCGGGGCCTGTGAGGTGGGTGCCGAAAAGGTTATTCAGCCTGACGCCCTCTGCGCTGCTGTTTTCGTTATCGCCGAGACCGAGCCTTACCTTAAACAGCGGATTACCGTTTCCCTCAATTTCACTGCACTTGTTTACAAAGCCGACAAGCGCTGTGTCAAGAAAATCAGCCTCGTAAATTACATCCGAGGTCATTCTGGTTTTGTTCTGTTCCTTTACGGTAAAACCGCACAGTCCCAATCCGTCAAAGCTTTTTCCGGCGGCGTCCGTAATGCTTTTGCCGAGCATTTCAAACGAATTGCCGGTCATAAGGGCGCATTTTCCGCTTTCGATATACGCCTTAAGCTGTTCTTTGTATTTCATAAAATCATTGAGCACAAGCTTTTGGTTGTTTTCGGTGCCCGAGCCGGTAAAGATAAAATCGTACCGTGAAAAATCCGCGCGGTCGCCCAAGCTGAGCCTGTCAAGCTCTGCTTCCTCTCCGCTTTTTTCAAGGATTCGGCACATCGCGCTGACATTGGCGTAATCGCCGTAAAGATTCATAATATCATAATACAAATGCAGAATTTTCACGTCAGTCACCGTTTACCTTTCCCAAAAACTTTCCCTTGTCCGAGAAGCAGGTTATTACATAAATATACTCGCTTCTGCCGCTGTCAAGGTAATCGACCGCCTTGTCAATGCTCTCGAAAAGCTTTATTTTATCCTGCGGAATACCGGTGTAGGAAAACCTTACCGCAAGGTCGTTCACATATTTTCCGGCAAGGACAATTTGATGAATGTTAGGGCTGCCGAGCATTTCAAAGTCGATGTCCCAAAGCCACGAAACGTCGCTTGTAAAGTACTTGCGGCTTACCGCGTCAACGATAATCATAACGTCGCAGCCCTGACTGTACGCCGACGCCACGCGCAGGCTCTGGTCGTAGGAAATGCTGTTTTCGTGCTTTGAGGTGAGCATCGTGCCTTCGCGGCCGCCGAGCTTAAAGGTGATTACCCTGCCGTTTTTAAGCACATAATTATTCATAGCGGCGGCAATTTTTTCGCCGTCGATTCCGACTATTGAAGCCACGGTGTACGCCGACAGAATATTATAAATATTGTAAAGCGATTTAAGCGCGAGCGATATTTTATACCTGCCGTCAATTTCCATAACACCCTTGTCGAGGTCAACCGAGGTGATTGTGTACCGGGTGTCCATACGCCTGTAGCCGCATTTTGTGCAGCGGTAGTGACCGATGTGGTTATAATGCCGGGTGGTGTATTCCATTCTTGCCTTGCACACCGGGCAGTACGCGCCGTCGTCATACACGCTTTCAGGCGTTTCGGTGTCGGTGGAAAGCTTGTCCGCGCCAAACCAAACCACATCCTTTTTGCCCCTGCCGAACTTCGAAACCAGCGGATCGTCGGCATTGAGAATAAGCTGAGTGCCGTCGTGAATACTGTCCTCAAGGGCGTTATAAACCCATTCTGGATGACCGTTGCGCGTAAGCTGGTCGCGGTAAAGGTTTGTAATAACGTAATGCGTCGGCTTAATGTATTTAAAGGTATACCTGGCAAAGCGCTCGTCGCTTTCAATCAGCAAAATGTCAGCCTTAACCCTGCCCGAAAGCGTAGAGCTGTTAAGCACAAGCGTGGTAACGCCCTCAATCTGATTCGAGCCTTCCTTGTTCCACGCGACCTTTTTGCCGTTTCCGGTCAAAATATGCGCGATCATTTCAACCGTTGAGGTTTTTCCGTTGCTGCCTGTAACCGCGATGATATAACCCGGCAGCTTTATTCTGCTTAAAATATCCGGACAAAGCTTCAGCGCCACCTGACCGGGCAGGCTGCTGCCCTTTCCCAAAAGCTTGCCGGCAAACCTGAGCAGCTTGCACACCAGTATGGTAAAAATCACTCTCATAACCCTTCTCCGTTCAAACACATCAGTTTTGCTTTCGCACGATTTTATACTCGTCATAGAGCTGAAAATAGTGACAGCCCTTAACGCTCTGCGTCAAAAAACGCTCCATTTCGTCCTCGTCAAGATTAACACTGCAATAGTCGCCGAACTCCTCGTCCTCAACATAATGAGCGCACATTTCACAATTGTCAGCCATAACTACTCCTTGTCATATTTACTGTATGTAAACGGCTCATAGTTTTCGAGCTGTTCAAAAACCTCGTCCTCCGAGCACGCCACCGAATAAAGCCTGCATACCTTTTCGCTCATAAATTTTTCCTCAACCGAGGCGCGCATCATACCGAGCATATGGTCATAGTAACCCTTTACGTTATAGATTACAATCGGCTTGTTGTGCTGCCCGAGCTGCTTTAAGGTTATTACCTCAAAAAACTCCTCAAAGGTTCCGATTCCGCCGGCGCAAATCACAAACGCGTCGGCTTTGTCCTCCATAACGCCCTTGCGCTCGCGCATTGTTTTTGTAAAAATCAACTCGGTGCAGTCGTAGTCAAGCACGTCAAGCTCCGTGAAAAATTCGGGGCTTACTCCGGTAAACGTGCCCTTTACGGCTTTAACGCCTCTTGCGACGGCGCCCATAACGCCGTATTTTCCCGCGCCGAAAATCATATGATAGCCGCGTTCGGCAAGCGCTCTGCCAAGGCTTTCGGCGGTGTTAAGATACTCTTTGTCAATCGACTCGCTTGAGGAGCCGAAAACGCATATATTTTTCATTTTGCATAATCTCCGGTGATAATTAATTATTCATAGTTGCGAACAAGCGAAATTACCTTGCCGAGCAAAACAACCTCGTCAACAATAATCGGCTCAAAGGCGTCGTTTTCGGGCTGCAAACGGTAATGGCCGTCCTCCTTGTAGAACCGCTTAACGGTGGCTGAATCCTCAACCAAGGCGACCACTATTTCGCCGTTTTCGGCAACGGGAGTGCGGTTAACAATTACAATGTCGTTGTCAAGGATTCCGGCATTAATCATACTTTCGCCCTGAATCCTTAGCGCGAAAAGCTCTCTGCCGCGCCTGAGCTGTTCGGGCACCGGCACATAACACTCAACGTCCTCCACCGCGACAATCGGATTGCCTGCCGCAACCCTGCCCAGCACAGGAACGCTTGCGCTTTTTTCCTCGCCGGCAATCTGAATACAGCGGTTAACGCCGTGTTCGCGGATAATCAGACCCTTGTCCTCGAGCGCCTTAAGGTGGTGGTGAACGGTTGAGGTCGAGCTGAGCCCCACGTTGTCGCAAATTTCGCGCACGCTCGGCACTCTGCCGTCATGTGAACAGTCCTTTAGATAATCCAAAATTTTCTGCTGGCTTTTGCTTAAAGCTTTCATAAAGATTCACCTCTGAGGCCTTTATATATTTTTCTTATTATAGTATACCACAACGTTTCGAAAAAATCAAACATTTGTTTCAATTATTTTTAAAAATTTCAGTGCAATTTCAAAAGAATTTCACACAGTTTTCATAAAAATGATGTTTAATATAACCGTACTCAAAAGACGGAACCGCAACCGTCGAGTATGATTGTTCTACCCTCCTCAATACGGATCGGCTCAGAGGTCCGTAATTGTACCCCTCATTTTTTACAGACTGAAAAACCCTGCCGTCCCCATGGGCAGGGTTTTTCGTGTTTGGGTCAGAATAAAATTCCCTGCTCAATATTTCCTGCTCAATATTATTTATTAATTATCCTTATAACGTCCGAAAGTCCGTCTGCCGTGTCATACAGCAGCGGCTTTATTTCGTTTTCGGGGTTGTCCAGGTCGGGCACGAGAACTGTTTTGCAGCCTGCCGCCGCGGCTGAACGCACTCCGTTGACCGAGTCCTCCAGCGCGATGCATTCGCCCGGCTCAAGTCCCAGTTTTTCAGCCGTGTACAGGTAAATATCCGGCTCGGGCTTGCCGTTTTTAACCATTCTCGCGCTTGCGACAACGTCGAAATATTCAAGCAAGCCGACGCGTTCTAAATAATCCGACGCTCTGTCAGCTGGAGTGGCGGTTGCCAAAGCGACCTTGTAACCGTTACTTTTCAGGTACTCCAGCAGTGCGAACGCGCCGTCCTTAGGCTCGATTCCGTATTTTTCAACATAAGCGTCCATAAGCTCAACGCGCTTGCCGCGCACCGCGTCGTAGTCAAAATCCGCTCCGAAATAGCCCCGAAGCCTTTCAATAGCGAACGGACGCGCCATTGAGCGTATGCTGAGCGCGTGAGCGGTTGTCATAGGGTAGCCGTAAAAATTCGCCGCCTCGCGCCAAAACCTTACATACAGCTTTTCGCTGTCCAAAATAACTCCGTCCATATCGGAGATTACACCTTTAATCATCGTTTTTCCTCATTATATTCAAATTGACAAGCACAATGCCGCATGAAATCAGCAGCAGTGACATCGCGGTTTCAAGCCTGAAAACATTTTCGCCGAGCAAAATCCCCGAAAGCACCGTTCCGAACACGGGCACAAGCAGATTAAACACCGAAATCCTGCTTGCCGGATGAACCTTTAACAAAGCAGTCCAAACCGAGAAAGCCGCGGCGGAAACCAAAGCCAGCCATAGCAAAATCAGCACTCCCTGCAAATTCCCGAGGTTAAGCCTGCCGCCGGAAATCAGCCCGGACAAAATCAAAGCCAGTCCCCCGAAAAGCAGCTGATACGCGGTTACCTTGACCGGGTTCCTTTTTTGAGTAACTCTCTTTGCGATCAGGTTTCCTCCTGCCGCGAAAACCGTAGAGAAAAATATCATCACGTCCCCGAACAGCGTGTCAAGCGAAATCCCCGCGCCGCCGTTAATCAAAAGAACGCCGCCGAAGCCCAAAGCGCAGCCGAAAATTTTCAGCGCGGTCAGCCTGTCGCTCTTAAAGAAAAGCGGAGCCGCGAGCACGGTTATAAACGAAGCGCAGGCGGTGATAACCGAGGTATTCGCGCCGCTTGTAAAGCCGATACCCACATAGGTGAAAAGATACTGTGCCGCGGTTTGAACCGCGCCGAGCAGTAAAACGGGAGCGACGTCGGTTTTGTTTAGTTTAATAAAGCGTTTCCGTGAAACGCAAAGAACACAAAACACCATAAGCCCGGCAAGCGAAAACCGCAGCCCGGCGAACAAAAGCATACTGCCGGTGTCGCCCTCCGCGACCTCAAACGCCCGGTACCCCAGCTTAATAAAGGGAAACGCCGTGCCCCACAGCAGGGTGCAGAATATTGCCGCGAGGCAGGCAAAAAAACGGTTTTGCAAAAGCTTTGACATTATGAGTTCAACAGCTCCGTCACCGCGTTAACGCAGTTTGCGCCGTCGGCGCAGGCGGTAATAATCTGCCGCAGCGGCTTGGTGCGGACGTCGCCTGCGGCGAACAAGCCTTCGCACGAGGTTTCTCCGCTTTCACCGGCAACAATAAATCCGGCACTGTCGCAGTCCGCAAGGTCTTTTACAAGCCCGCTGTTGGGCACGATTCCCACCGCGACAAAAACGCCGTTTGTCTCAAGCTCTCTGCCGTCCCTGAGCACAACCGAGGTAACGGTTTTGTCGCCCTTAATTTCGGCAAGCTCCGCGTTCAAAACCTGAGTAACGTTTTTACATTCATTGAGCCTGTCCACCAGTCTTTTCGCCGCGCGGAACTCGCCGCGCCTGTGAACAATCTTCACCTCGGAGCAAATATTGGAAAGGAAAACAGCTTCCGAAACCGCTGTATCTCCGCCGCCTACAACAACGGCGGTTTTTTTGCGGTAGAAAAATCCGTCGCATACAGCACAGTAGCTTACGCCCCTTCCCGTAAACTCAGCTTCACCCTCAACGCCGAGCGGACGGTGCGCCGCGCCTGCGCAAAAAATAACTGTTTTTGACTTATAGGTGTTTTTGCTGCCGGTTACGGTGAACAATCCGCCGTCCTTTTCGACAGCGCTAACAGCCTCGTCAGCCATATTCGCGTCCATTCCGGCAGCGTGTTCGCGGAACTTCATAATCAAATCCATTCCGCTGATTTTGCCCAGTCCGGTGTAATTTTCCACCTCGTCGGTTTGGGTAAGCTGGCTTCCCATTGAGGAAGCGGTATCGAGCATAACAAAATCAAGCCCTGCTCTTTGGGCGTAAATCGCGGAGGTAAGTCCTGCCGCTCCGCCGCCGATTATAACCAAATCATAAATTTTATCCATATAGTCCACATCCTTTACCGTTAATATTTTATATAAAACCTTCGTACAGATTATTGTACCACAAAAAACGGAGCCGTAAAAGAGCGGCTCCGCATTTTATTTAAAAAACTTATTTGTTTATTTGCCTTCGGCAACAACCTCGCGGATAACACGCGCGATATGCGGCTGAGTAAGCTCAAACTTGTCGAGCAGCTCCCATGCGGGGCCGCTGTAGCCGAATCTGTCCTGAACGCCGATTCTGGTAACCTTAACGGGACATTCCGCGGTAACGACCTCGCAAACAGCGTCGGCAAGACCGCCCACAACATTGTGTTCCTCAACGGTGATGATTCTGCCTGTTTCCTTAGCCGCCTTTGCGATAATTTCGCGGTCGATAGGCTTGATTGTGTGAATGTTAATAAGACGCGCGCTGATTCCCTCTGCCTCAAGCTCCCTGACAGCCTTTAAAGCCTCGTTAACAACAAGACCTGTCGCAACCACGGTGACGTCGCTGCCCTCGTGAAGGGTAATGCCCTTGCCAAGCTCAAAGCTGTAGGTTTCGGGATCGTTAAAGCTGTCAATAGCGAGTCTGCCCAGACGGATGTATACGGGACCGTTATAAGCGATAGCCGCCTTTGTCGCCTCTTTCATCTCCCAGTGGTCGGCAGGGTTCAAAACAACCATATTGGGGATAGCGCGCATAATTCCGATATCCTCGATGCACTGGTGGGTAGCGCCGTCCTCGCCTGTTGAAATACCCGCGTGACTTCCGGCGATTTTAACGTTAAGCTCCGGGTAAGCAACCGAGTTTCTGATTTGCTCAAAGGCTCTGCCCGTGGCAAACATTGCGAACGATGCCGCAACGGGGATTTTTCCTGCCGCCGCCATACCTGCCGCAACACCTATCATATTGCACTCGGCAATACCGCAGTCGAAGAATCTGTCCGGGAACGCCTTTCCGAAAACACCTGTTTTTGTGGCCGCCGCCAAATCGGCGTCAAGCACAACAATATCCTTATTTTCAACGGCAAGCTCACAAAGAGCCTCGCCGAAGCTTTCTCTTGTAGCCTTTTTAATTACCTCAGCCATCAGCACTCGCCCTCCAATCTGTCAATTTCAGCCTGAAGCTCGGCAGCTGCCTGCTCATACTGTTCCTTGTTCGGAGCCACGCCGTGCCAGCCAACCTGATTTTCCATAAACGAAACGCCCTTGCCCTTAACGGTTTTCGCAAGAACAGCGGTGGGCTTGCCCTTAACGGTTTTTGCCTTGTCAAGAGCCGCCGCGATTTGCTCAAAATCGTGACCGTCAATCTTGATTACCTCAAAGCCGAACGCCTCAAATTTTTTGTCAAGCGGCTCAATTCCGCCGACCTGCTCAACAGGTCCGTCAATTTGCAAGCCGTTTTGGTCAACGATAACAACAAGGTTGTCCAGCTTGTTGTGAGAAGCAAACATAGCCGCCTCCCAAACCTGACCTTCCTCAACCTCGCCGTCGCCGAGCACTGTATAGGTACGATAGTCCTTGTTGTCAAGCTTAGCCGCAAGAGCCATTCCGCACGCAGCCGAAACGCCCTGTCCGAGCGAACCTGTGCTCATATCAATGCCTGGTGTTCCCTTCATATCCGGGTGTCCCTGAAGCATAGCGCCCACGTGGCGAAGCACCTCAAGCTCGCTCCAGTCAAAAAATCCCTTGAGCGAAAGCACAGCGTAAAGGCTGGGGCAGCAGTGACCTTTTGACAGCACAAAGCGGTCCCTGTCCTCCCACTGCGGATTTGCAGGGTCAACCTTCATCTCCTTAAAATAGAGGTAAGTGAAGATATCCGCTGCGGAAAGCGATCCGCCGGGGTGACCGGACTTTGCGTGGTAGGTACCGAGAACCGCGCCCATCCTTGCCTTGGCGGCAAGAATTTTAAGCTGCTTGATTTCTGAACTATCCATTATAACAACCATTCCCTTCTCCGTCCGTTTGTGACATAATAATGCCAAAAGAACTTGAATGTAACTATAAATATTATACACCAAATTGTTAAGAATTCAACAATCTTTTGGCGGATTTTAAAAATTGTTGTAAAATACATAATATCCACCTTGAAACAATCAAGAATTGTGGTATAATTTTATCAGATACACAAAAACCGGAGGTAAACCAAATGCTATTAACGGCAGACGTAGGCAACACCAACATCAAGCTCGGGGTTTTTGACGGCGAAAAGCTTGTTAACAAGCTCAGGGTTTCGACCAACCGCGCCAAAACCAGCGACGAATTCGCGGTGGAGCTGTACACCTTTTTTCAGATATACAACATAGACGCAACCGCCGTAAACGCCTCGATAATCAGCTCGGTTGTTCCCAAGGTGACCGAACCTCTGCGTGAAGCGATTCAAATTGTAACCGGCGTAAAAAGCCTTGTTATCGGCCCCGGGCTGAAAACCGGAATGGAGCTTAAAATCGACCATCCCGAAACTCTCGGCGCCGACCTTGTGTGCGGCTGCGTGGGAGCCTACAAAAAGTACGGCGGTCCGCTGATTATGATTTTTATGGGCACCGCCACGGTTATCGCCTATGTTGACGAAAACTTTGTTTACAGAGGAGGCGTAATCGCCCCGGGCGTCAACATCTCGCTTGACGCGCTCACCTCGGGCGGCGCGCTTTTGCCCTCGGTTGATATGCGCACGCCCAAAAAGGTAATCTGCACCAACACCGTTGACTGCATCCGCTCGGCAATCACTCACGGCACGGCGTGTATGCTCGACGGTATGCTTGACAAATTTTCGGAAGAAGCCGGCAAGGAATGTGTTTTGGTGGCAACCGGAGGACTCGCTCCGCAGATGATAAAAAACTGCGCCCACAAAATAACCTTCGACGAAAACATCATCCTCGAAGGTCTGTATCATATTTATCAAAAAAACAGCAAACAGTATACAACACCCAAAAGGTGATGTAAATAAATTATGCGTTTCACCCGCGAAAACGGCGGGGAAGCAGCAGGAGGTTTTTTTAATGTCAAACGTAAAAAGTAAAACAACAAGCAAGCTTTTCAAGCCCGTATTTGCGGCGCTGCTGTCGGCAATGATTATACTGCTGACCTTCACAATAGGCAGTCTGCGCTTCGGTCCCATTACAATCACGCTCAACTGTCTGCCCTTGGCGGTCGGCGCGGTGCTTCTCGGGCCGCTTTACGGCGCGATTTTGGGACTGGTTTTCGGTCTTTGCAGCTTTTTCGCAAGCTTTACGTCCGCGTCTCTTACCACCGTGCTTTTGGGTGTCAATCCGTTTTTAACCTTTGTAATGTGCGTTCTGCCGCGCGTAATCTGCGGCTGGGTACCCGGTCTTTTGTTCAAGGCTCTGCCCAAGGACAACGAGCCGAAGCGTTTGGGAAGCTCGGCGCTTTGCTGCGGATTAACAACGGTTTTAAACACAATAGGCTTCCTCGGCCTGATGTGGCTGTTCTTTAAGGACGCGTTTGTAAGCAACAGCGACGTTATCGCCAAGGTCGGCAACAAGCCCACCGGCAACATCTTTGTATTTATTTTCGCGCTGGCAACAATCAACGCGGTATTCGAAATAGTAATAAACCTTGTGCTCGGCACCGCGATTTGCCGCGCGCTTACGGCAGCAACAAAAAATAAAATCTGATTATAACCCTTAACTATGGATAACCAAACGATTCTCGACATTCTCACACAAACAAACGAATATGTTTCGGGGCAGGCGCTCGCCGAACAGCTCGGCGTGTCGCGTCAGGCGGTGTGGAAGGAAATAAAGTCGCTGCGCGGACTCGGTTATGACATCGAGTCCGTAACCAAACGCGGCTACAGGCTGAATTCCCTTCCCAAATACCTTAACGCCCCGGCGGTAAGGGCGTCGCTCAACACCAAGATTATCGGCTGCGAGCTTACGGTTCTGGATTCGGTCGGCTCAACCAACGATTACCTCAAGCGGCGCGGCGCGGAAGGCTGCAAAAGCGGAGCTGTCGCCGCCGCGCGCGAGCAGGTGAACGGCAAGGGCAGACTCGGCAGAATATGGCAAAGCAAGCGCGACGAAAACATAGCGTTTTCGGTTTTGCTCCGCCCCAAAATGGCTCCGTCCGAGGTAGCGCCGGTTACGCCGCTGGCAGGGCTTGCCGTGTGCAAGGCGCTGCGTGAGTTTACCGGGCTTGACTGCCGCATAAAATGGCCTAACGACGTGATTTGCGGCCGCAAAAAGCTGTGCGGTATTTTAACCGAAATGAGCGCCGAATTTGACGCTGTGGAGTATATCATCACGGGAATCGGAATCAATGTTGACCAGCCGGTTTTCCCCGGGGAAATCGCGTACAAGGCGACCTCGCTCCTGCTTGAAACAGGCAGGCACTACGACAAAAACAAGCTGCTCGCCTGCGTTTTGAATCAGCTTGAACAGGAGTTTTTAAGCAACAACCTGGAGCTTACAAGCACCGCGCTCGAGGAATACGGAAGCCTGTGCGCGACCATAGGCAAAAACGTAACCTTTATGCGCGGCACGCGCCGAGTGAGCGGAATGGCTGTAGGCGTCGCGGAAAACGGAGAGCTTAAAATAATGCTTTCCGACGGCTCGGTCGTCACGGTCAATTCGGGCGAGGTCACCGCCCAGGGAATTTATTAAGGCAACACTTAAAAAAACAGCGTGAGACGCAACGGTTTTTGCCGAAGCGCTCACGCTGTTTTATATTATTTATTTTAACAGTTCATCCCAAAGCCTGTCCGCCGCGTCCTCCTTTGAAAGCAGCGGAAGGTCGGTGACGTTTTTCCTTTGTAATCAAAATCAGGTGGTTTGTGTCGGTGCCGAAGCCCGAGCCCTCGTCCCTGAGCGAATTAGCCGCAATCATATCGGCGTTCTTCTTTTCGAGCTTGGCGCGTGAATTTTCAAGCACATTTTCGGTTTCCATCGAAAAACCGCAAACAAGCTGCCCCTGCCGCTTGTGCTGTCCGAGCCACCGCAAAATGTCGGTTGTCCGCTTTAGCTGAAGCGTTAAATCTGAACCGTCGGCGGACTTTTTTATTTTTCCGCTCTTTGTTTCCGCAGGCGTATAATCAGCCACAGCCGCGGTCATAACAACACAGTCCATATCCCCGAAACAGCCCGAAACCGCCTCGAAAAGCTCCTGAGCGCTCTGAATATTTACCACCTTTACGAACGGCGGCGGAGCAATGCTCACGGGGCCGCTAATCAGCGTAACGTCCGCGCCGCGCA